>NZ_JBFULI010000017.1:0-101666 GCF_056400405.1 Pseudomonas sp. P5_B3
GCTCGCGATAGCGATCTGTCAGCTTGCACCCATGTTGAATGTTATGCCGCCATCGCGAGCAAGCTCGCTCCCACAGGGGGACCCGTTGCTCACAAAATATTGGAGTAATCCGCCTCGATCCGGTCCAGGCTCAGGTGGTTGAGGAAGTTGGAGAAGCACATCCACGCCGACAGCGCGTTCATGTCGCGGAACTGTTCCGGCAGGTACTTGGGCGGCACTACCAGGCCTTCGTCCACCAACTGACGCAAGGTGCGCATGTCTTCCAGGGTGGTCTTGCCGCAGAACAACAGCGGTATCTGCTCCAGCTTGCCTTTGCGCACGGCCAGTTGAATGTAGTTGTAAATCATGATGAAGCCCTTGAGGTAGGACAAGTCTTTGGTAAATGGCAGACCTGTCGGCACCGAGCCACGGAAAACGCGACTGGCGTTGCTGTAGCTCTCGGGCATCTCGAAACCTTGCTCGCGGAAGAACTCGAACACCTGCAAAAAGTCCGCGCCCTCCTCAACCATGTGAATGGCGCGGGTACGGTTGGTGAGCTTGCGCAGGCGACTCGGGTACGAGGCGAAGGTGATGATTTCCATCAGGATCGCCAGGCCTTCCTGGGTCACCGTCGACGAGGGCGGGCCCTTGGAGAGGAAGGTGCAGATCGGCTGGTTCAGGCCGTTGAGGGTGGTGCCGACGTGCACCAGCCCTTCGTGGACTTCCAGGGCGCGCACATCGCGGTCGTTGAACATCGCGTCGGCGCGGATCTTGATGTAGTCGGCGCCCGCCGCCGCATCGGCGACGATGCCGTCGGACTCGAACACCCGGATTGTTTCCTCGGCCTCGCCGAACACCTTGTTCAAGCGGTGTTGCAGCAGGCTGACGGCCTCCTTGGCGGTCAATGTCTTCGGTTCATCCTTGAGGTCACCACGACCGTCGATGTTGTTCAGGTATTCGGACAGCATCATGCCCAGGTCAGACAGCGTCGGATCGCCGGCGTGGAATGCGTCCGACGCGGCGCCGTACAACTCCTGGGAAATCAGGCCGAAATCCTCGGTGCCACGCGCTTCGAGCATACGCACCACCATGCGGTATTCCTTGCACATGCGCCGCATGATCTGGCCGACCGGGTTGAACTGACCGAGCTGGCGGGTAATGTCGCGCTCGATGTTCTGGAACTCCAGCTTCACTTTGCTGGAATCGAACGCCAGCGGCCGGTTGAGGTAGTAGTCGCGGTCAACCGCCGGCATTTCCTTGCCCTGGGCCTTGAGGAAGCCCTTGCGAATGTTGTCGTCCCATTTGACCGCATCGAGGACGCGGATCGGCGTCTGCGCCACCACAATGCGATCGGACAAAATGCGTATCGACTGTTGGTAATCGTCCACGCGAAACTCCTGTAGAAACCTGTTGGTGCCGGTTATTTGGCTTTGGCCTGACGCTGATAGCGCACCGCTTCGACGAACACATCGGAGTTGGCCGGGTCGTCGAGGTAGGCGGCGACTTGATCCATGTGGCTGTCGATCAATACGCCATCGCCGTCGTTGGTCTGGAAGCTTTCACCGCTCAGGGCTTTTTGCTTCATGGCCTGGTTGATCTGGTCGAGGTCGAGGTTGTAGACCACCAGTTCATGCTTGTCGGTCAGCTCAAACCCGCCGATGGTGAAATGCCCGCCGAATTGCGCCGGCACCTTCGCCGACAGGTACCAGCGGTTGCCATGGCGCGACAGGGTGAACGGGTAGGCTTCACGTTCCCTGGGCCTGGCCCGGTAGTAGCTGACGGCCTGATAGCGGTTGTCGCCGATGCGGGTCAGTTCGAGGTTGAGCGGCTCGCCCCAGGCATTGGTGCTGGTCCATTTGCCGAGCAATCCTTTGGGCGCGGGGTCGCTGGCAGGCAGCGGTTCCTTGAAGGCCACCAGACAGCCACTGAGCAGCAGGAACGACAAGGCGATCACAACGACACGCCAGGCTTTCATTCAATACTCCCTATGAATACACCGCTGACCTGTAGGAGCGAGCCTGCTCGCGATGAGGGTGTGCCAGACAACATCAATGTTGAATGTTAAGCCGCCTTCGCGAGCAGGCTCGCTCCTACAGAGGTAACTCCCGCCCGGAACTACACCGACGCCAGCACCAGGTGCATGTAGCGCGTCAGGATGCCGAGCATTTCCTCTTCGGCGGCAGGCTCGTCTACGTTGAGCAGCCCCTGATATTCCATCCGGCCGATAATCGCCGTCAACACCTTGGCATCCTGATGCGGCTCGCGCGAGCCCAGCACCTGGAACAGCTGGCAAGAGCCCTGCAGGAGGATTTGCTGATGCGAGCGCACCAGCTCGGCCAGGCGCGGGTTGAGCAATGCTTCCTGACGAAACGCCTGCTCGGCCATCAAATGTTCACGGCGATTGACCAGTTGCCGGTGAACGTAATCGGTCATCAGTCGCGCAATATCGTCCGCCAGTTTCGAGCGCGCCTGCGGGCTGCCATCGCCACTGGCGATCATGTCGCGCAACAGGCCTTCGTTGTTCACCCACAGTTTGCCCATGTACGCCGCACTGCGTTCCACGTATTGGGCGAAGGTATCGGTGAGCAAGTCATCGATATCCTTGAAATAGTAAGTGGTCGCCGACAACGGCACTTGCGCCTCGGCGGCCACCGCACGGTGCCTTACGGCCCGTACACCGTCACGCACGACAATGCGCATGGCAGCATCCAGGATTTCCTGTCGTCGCTGCTCGCTGCCCTGTCGGCTGGCCTTGCGGCCCTGGTACTGAACACTTTCAGCGACCGCAGTGGCGACACCCGCTGCACCTTCTTGAGCTATTGCACGAATCACGACAGGTATTTCCTCTCAGATGAAAGTAACAAGTTGATACGTTTGTACCAGACAGGCAATAAAAAACCGCCTGAAAAGGCGGTTTTTTAATTGAAACACTTACGCTTGCGGCCGCATGTGCGGGAACAGGATCACGTCGCGGATCGACGGGGAGTTGGTCAGCAGCATCACCAGACGGTCGATACCGATGCCTTCACCGGCCGTTGGCGGCATGCCGTACTCCAGCGCACGAACGAAGTCAGCGTCGTAGTGCATGGCTTCGTCGTCACCGGCGTCCTTGTCGGCCACCTGGGCCATGAAGCGCTCGGCCTGGTCTTCCGCGTCGTTCAACTCGGAATAGGCGTTGGCGATTTCACGACCACCGATGAACAGCTCGAAACGGTCGGTGACGTTCGGGTTGTCGTCGTTACGACGGGCCAGCGGCGACACTTCGAACGGGTACTGGGTAATGAAGTGCGGCTGCTCAAGCTTGTGCTCGACCAGTTCTTCGAAAATCATCACCTGCAGCTTGCCAAGGCCTTCGAAGCCCAGCACCTTGGCGCCGGCTTTCTTGGCGATGGCGCGGGCCTTGTCGATGTCGTTCAGGTCGTCAGCGGTCAGCTCGGGGTTGTACTTGAGGATCGAGTCGAACACCGACAGACGCACGAACGGCTCGCCGAAGTGGAACACCTTGTCGCCGTACGGCACGTCGGTGCTGCCCAGAACCAGCTGCGCCAGTTCGCGGAACAGTTCTTCGGTCAGGTCCATGTTGTCTTCGTAGTCGGCGTACGCCTGGTAGAACTCCAACATGGTGAATTCAGGGTTGTGACGAGTCGAAACGCCTTCGTTACGGAAGTTGCGGTTGATCTCGAACACTTTCTCGAAGCCGCCAACAACAAGGCGCTTGAGGTACAGCTCCGGCGCGATACGCAGGAACATGCCCATGTCCAGCGCGTTGTGGTGGGTTTCGAACGGCTTGGCTGCCGCGCCGCCCGGAATGGTTTGCAGCATCGGCGTTTCCACTTCCAGGAAGTCACGTTTCATCAGGAAGCTGCGGATGTGGGCGATGACTTGCGAACGCACGCGGAAGGTCTGGCGCACGTCTTCGTTGACGATCAGGTCAACGTAGCGCTGGCGGTAGCGCTGTTCGGTGTCGGTCAGGCCGTGGTGCTTGTCCGGCAGCGGGCGCAGGGATTTGGTCAGCAGGCGCACGCTGGTCATTTCAACGTACAGGTCGCCCTTGCCGGAACGGGCCAGGGTGCCTTCGGCGGCAATGATGTCGCCCATGTCCCAGGTTTTCACCGCGGCCAGGGTTTCTTCGGACAGGGTCTTGCGGTTGACATAGACCTGGATGCGCCCGGTCATGTCCTGGATCACCATGAACGAACCACGGTTGAGCATGATGCGACCGGCAACCTTGACCGGGATCGCAGCCTCTGCCAGCTCTTCCTTGGTCTTGTCCGCGTACTGTTTCTGCAGTTGCTCGCAGTAGTTTTCGCGGCGGAAGTCGTTCGGGAAGGCATTGCCCTTGGCGCGCTCGGCAGCAAGCTTTTCCTTGCGCAGGGCGATCAGGGAGTTTTCTTCCTGTTGCAGGGCTTGCGGGTCGAGTTCTAGGTCGCTCATGTCTTTAAAAATTCCATCACAGGTTCGTTGCCCCCGGGCCCTTCGGCCCGGGGATCGCCAGCAGGGCTGGCTCCTACAGGGATCGAGTTGAATCAGCCGATCCTGTATTGCGTCTTTTACAGCCCTGATTTCAGGCTGGCTTCCAGGTATTCGTCGATGTCGCCATCGAGCACCTTGTCACAGTCGCTGCGTTCGATGTTGGTGCGCAGATCCTTGATCCGCGAAGCATCGAGCACGTACGAACGGATCTGATGACCCCAGCCGATATCGGACTTGGTGTCTTCCAGCGCCTGGGACGCCGCGTTGCGCTTCTGTATTTCCTGCTCGTACAACTTGGCCCGCAGCATTTTCATGGCGGTGTCTTTGTTGGCGTGCTGGGAACGTTCGTTCTGGCAGCTGACCACGGTGTTGGTCGGTACGTGGGTGATACGTACGGCCGAGTCGGTGGTGTTTACGTGCTGACCACCGGCACCGGAGGAGCGATAGGTGTCGATCCGCAAGTCTGCCGGGTTGATTTCGATTTCCACCTTGTCATCGATCTCGGGGGAAACGAACACCGCCGAGAAAGAAGTGTGGCGACGGTTGCCGGAGTCGAACGGGCTCTTGCGCACCAGACGGTGCACGCCGATCTCGGTCCGCAACCAGCCAAACGCGTATTCGCCCTTGATGTGCACGGTCGCGCCCTTGATCCCGGCGACTTCACCGGCCGACAGCTCCATGATGGTCGCGTCGAAACCGCGTTTGTCGGCCCAGCGCAGGTACATGCGCAGCAGGATGTTGGCCCAGTCCTGGGCTTCGGTGCCGCCGGAACCGGCCTGGATGTCCAGGTACGCGTTGTTCGGGTCCATTTCATGGCTGAACATGCGCCGGAATTCCAGCTTGGCGAGGCTTTCCTCGAGACGGGCCAGCTCGGCGACGACATCGCCCACTGCGCCTTCGTCGTTCTCTTCAACGGCCATGTCCAGCAGGTCACGGCAATCGGCCAGACCGGTGTTCAGTTCGTCGAGGGTATCGACGATCTGCGCCAGCGCAGCGCGCTCGCGGCCCAGTTCCTGGGCGTATTCAGGTTTGTTCCAGACACTCGGATCTTCAAGCTCGCGATTGACCTCGGTCAGACGCTCATGCTTTTGATCGTAGTCAAAGATACCCCCGAATAGTTTCGGAGCGCTCGGACAGGTCCTTGATGGTGTTCAGGATCGGGTTGATTTCCATGACGGGCAGCACTCGTTGGCGAACTTTTGAAAGCCGGCGAGTATACCGGGAAACGGCCGATAACGGCAGTCCGCTTGGCCGAAAAGACGGGTTTACAGACGTTCTTTACAGCGATTGAGGCCATTGTGGGAGCGAGCTTGCTCGCGATGACGGAGTGTCAGTCCATGGAACTATCGACTGACACAACGCCATCGCGAGCAAGCTCGCTCCCACAGGGCTTTGCGTCGCTCAGGAAATAGGGTAGATCACTCCACGCCCACCTGATTACGCCCATTGTTCTTCGCCGAATACAGCCCCTTGTCCGCCGCCAGGATCAGGTCGCGGCAATTGCTGCCCGCTTTCGGGGTGATGGTCGACAGGCCGATGCTTATGGTCAGGCTCGAACCTTCGGTGGGCGAGTTATGCGGGATCTTCAGGGCGGCCACGGTCTGGCGCAGCTTCTCGGCCACCAGCCGTGCCCCGCCCTGGGAGGTGTTGGGCAGCACCAGGGCGAACTCTTCGCCGCCGTAGCGGGCCGGCAAGTCCGAAGGCCGGGCACTGGCGTCCTTGATCGCCGCGGCGACCTTGCGCAGGGCTTCATCGCCCTCCAGGTGACCGAAGCTGTCGTTGTAGGCCTTGAAGTAGTCCACGTCGATCATCAGCAACGACAACTGGCTCTGCTCACGCAGCGAACGGCGCCATTCCAGTTCCATGTATTCATCGAAGTGCCGACGGTTCGACAACCCGGTCAGGCCGTCGGAATTCATCAGGCGTTGCAGCACCAGGTTGGTGTCGAGCAGTTGCTGCTGGCTGACCCGCAGCGCGCGGTACGCCGCGTCCCGTTGCAGCAGGGTCATGTAGGAGCGTGAGTGATAGCGGATACGTGCGACCAGTTCGATGTTGTCCGGCAGCTTGACCAGATAATCGTTGGCTCCGGCCGCAAAGGCCGCGCTCTTGATCAACGGGTCTTCCTTGGTCGACAGGACGATGATCGGAATGTCCTTGGTCGCCGGGTGATTGCGGTATTCACGTACCAGGCTCAGACCGTCCAGTCCCGGCATCACCAGGTCTTGAAGAATCACCGTCGGCTTGATGCGCACCGCGTGGGCGATGGCCTGGTGCGGGTCGGCGCAGAAGTGGAAATCGATATTCTCTTCATTCGCCAGGCCGCGGCGCACGGCTTCGCCGATCATGGCCTGATCGTCCACCAGCAACACCATGGCGGCGTTTTCGTCGGTCTTGAAGTCGTCGAGCTGTAATTCATTCATGTGCGGTCACCTGAGTACTACCTGAGCCAGGGATGAGGGAAAAGGTGCTCATTTGGCGAATATCTCCAGCAATCGTGGTGCTATCTTGTCCAGCGGGCGAATCTCCACGGCAGCGTCGATGGCCGCGGCCGCCTTCGGCATGCCATACACCGCACTGCTGCGCTGGTCTTGTGCGATGGTCAGGTAGCCCTGTTGGCGCATGAGTTTAAGCCCCTGGGCGCCATCACGCCCCATGCCGGTGAGCAAAACCCCCACGGCGTCACCATTCCAGTAACTGGCCACGCTTTCGAAGAACACATCGATGGAGGGCCGGTAGATCTCGTTGACCGGTTCGGCGGTGTAGGCCAGCGTGCCGTTTTTCAGCAGGCGAATATGGTGATTGGTGCCGGCCAGCAATACCGTGCCGCTTTGCGGCGGCTCGCCTTCCTCGGCCAGGCGGACGTTGAGACCGCTGGCGCTACTGAGCCATTCAGCCATGCCGGCGGCAAACACCTGGTCAACGTGCTGCACCAGCACGATGGCCGGAGAAAAATTGTGCGGCAGTCCCTTGAGCAAGACTTCCAGCGCTGCCGGCCCACCGGCGGATGAGCCAATGGCGATCAGGCTCTGGCGTGAGCCCGTACTGCGCAACGGTGCCGGCGTCGGACGCGGGCGGTTGCCCTTGTCGCCGATCAGCCAGCTGATGTTCAAGATTTTGCGCAACAACGGCGCGGCCGCTTCCTGGGCATTGCCGGCGCCGAGGGCCGGGGTATCGACCACGTCCAGCGCACCGTAGCCCATGGCCTCGAATACCCGGTGCACGTTCTGCTGGCGATCCACGGTGACGATGACGATGGCACACGGAGTCTCGGCCATGATCCGCCGCGTGGCCTCGACGCCATCCATCACCGGCATGATCAGGTCCATCAGAATCAGGTCCGGTGTGTCCTGCGCGCACTGGCGCACCGCCTCGGCGCCATTGCCGGCGACCCAGACCACCTCGTGGGCCGGCTCGAATGCCAGGGCGCGGCGCAGGGCCTCCACCGCCATGGGCATGTCATTGACGATTGCGATCCTCATGCCCGCGCTCCTCCGATGAGCTCGACCACTGCATCGAGCAAGGCGTCGTCATGAAAACTGGCCTTGGCTAGATAATAGTCGGCCCCGGCATCCAGTCCACGGCGCCGGTCCTCTTCACGATCCTTGTAGGACACCACCATCACCGGCAACGATTGCAGGCGATTGTCCCGACGCAGCAGCGTGACCAGTTCGATGCCATCCATGCGCGGCATATCGATGTCGGTGATCAGCAGATCGAAATCCTCCGAACGCAGCGCGTTCCAGCCGTCCATGCCGTCCACCGCAACCGCCACGTCATATCCGCGATTGAGCAACAGCTTGCGCTGCAACTCTCGCACGGTCAGGGAATCGTCCACCACCAGAATTCGTTTGCGGGCCGCCTCGACCACCTGATCGCTGCGACGGGCAATGCGCTCCAGACGCCCAGTGTCGAGCAATTTATCCACCGAACGCAGCATGTCTTCGACATCGACGATCAGCACCACCGAACCGTCATCGAGCAAGGCCCCGGCGGAAATGTCCTGCACCTTGCCCAGACGCTCATCCAGTGGCAACACCACCAATGTCCGCTCACCGATAAACCGTTCCACTGCCACGCCGTAGATCGCATCGCGCTCGCGAATCACCACGACGCTCAGGGTTTGCCCGCTGTTCTGGCAGGCCGGACGTTGCAGCAACTGACTGGCCGCCACCAGGCCGACATGCCGGCCTTCGTGCCAGAAATGCTGGCGGCCTTCGACCTGCACGATCTCCGCCGGCTCCAGGTCGCACATGCGCTCGATATGCGCCAGCGGGAAGGCATAGGCTTCGTCGCCGACTTCCACCACGAGGCTGCGCACCACCGACAGGGTCAGCGGCACCTCAAGGTGGAAACGACTGCCCTCGCCCGCCGTCTGCTCCAGCACCACCGCGCCGCGCAACTGCCGGACCATGTGCTGCACCGCATCCAGGCCAACGCCGCGACCGGACACCTCGGTGACCGTGTCGCGCAAACTGAAACCGGGCAGGAACAGGAATGTCAGCAACTCCTCTTCGCTCAAC
The DNA here is from genome assembly GCF_056400405.1 of Pseudomonas sp. P5_B3. Taxonomy (NCBI): domain Bacteria; kingdom Pseudomonadati; phylum Pseudomonadota; class Gammaproteobacteria; order Pseudomonadales; family Pseudomonadaceae; genus Pseudomonas; species Pseudomonas sp. P5_B3. Next base: position 8,973 of record NZ_JBFULI010000017.1, read on the forward strand.
TGAGCGGCGGTTTGCGCGGGCGACAAACTTCGTTCAACGATGCTGCGACGGACCTTTTCCAGGTCCACGCCATTGCCGTCATCGCTCAATTCAAGCACCAGCAAACCGGCCTGATGGGACGCGCGCAGGCGAATCAAACCTTCAGCCGGCTTGCCCGCCAGCAGCCTTTGTTCCGGGGTTTCGATGCCGTGGTCGACCGCATTGCGCAACAAGTGAGTCAACGGCGCTTCGAGCTTTTCCAGTACGTCGCGATCAACCTGAGTCTTCTCGCCTTCAATCTCAAGTCGCACCTGTTTGCCCAGATCACGCCCCAGATCACGGACCATACGCACCTGACCGGTCAGCACATCGGCAAACGGCCGCATGCGACAGGCCAGCGCCGTGTCGTACAACACCTGTGCCCGCTGGCTGGCATGCCAGGCGAACTCATCGAGTTCGGCGTTCTTTTCCATAAGCAACTGCTGGGATTGCGCGAGCAAGCGCCGGGCATCCTCAAGGGTTTCCTGGGCCTCCAGGCTCAAGGCGTGATCCTTGAGATGCACGTTGAGACTCTCCAGTGCACGCAAGCTGTTGCTCTGCATGCGCTTGAGCCGCTGCATGGTCGCAAGGTGCGGTTTGAGCCGCTGGGTTTCCACCAGGGATTTGCTCGACAGATCGAGCAAGCTGTTCAGGCGCTCGGCGGTGACACGCAGCACACGTTCGCCGTTTTCGGTGGTGCGTGTGGTCTTGCGCGGGGCTGGCGCCGATGGCGGTTCGGCGGCAGTCATGGGCGGCTCGACCTTGGGCGCGGGTGCTTCGGGTTGAAGTTCGGCCATCACCGGTTCTGCTGGCGCAATCAACGGCGCCGTCGGGTCCAGTAACCGCGCCATCAATGCCACGTAGGCGTCGATGTCCACGTCCCCCGGCGTGCTGCCTGGCGTGGCAATGCGCATCAGCAAATCGGTGCCTTGCAACAACGCATCGATGTGCCCGGGACGCAGCACCAGGCGCCCTTCCTGGGCACTGACCAGGCAATCCTCCATCACATGGGCAACGCTGACCCCGGCATCGACGCCAACGATCCGCGCCGCCCCCTTGAGTGAGTGCGCCGCACGCATGCACGATTCAAGTTGATCGGCCAGGGTCGGGTCGCGCTCAAGCGCCAGCAGGCCGACACTCAAGACCAGGGTCTGGGCTTCGGCCTCCAGGCTGAACAGCTCCAGCAAAGAAGCGTCGCGCATTTGCTCGGGGGTCATGTGAGGCTCCGGGTCACGGCGGACAGCAGCTGTTCTTCATCCAGCCAACGCAGGCTGCGACCTTTGAATTGCAACACGCCACGGGTGTATTTGGCGCTGGCCTGAGCACCCGAGCGCGATGCGGTATCGAGGATGATTTCGTCAATGGCGTGAATCCCGTCGACTTCGTCCACCGGCACCACCACTGGCCCGCCGTGGGCCGCGATGATCAGCATGCGCGGCATGACCCGCGTGCCGGACACAGCGCTGCCAGTGTCGTCGAGCCCGAGCAACTCCACCAACGACAGGCAGGCGACCAGCGCACCGCGCACATTCGCCACGCCGAGCAAGGCCCGGGAGCGCTGGTGCGGCAAGGAGTGAATCGCCTGCAGCGGCGCCACCTCGACCAGACTGCGCGTGGCCAGGCCCAGCCATTCTTCACCCAGACGGAACATCAACAACGAGCGGGTTTTCACCTCGCTCTCGACCGTGACGGACACTGGCCCGCGATCCTCCTGCTGCAACGCATAGCGATCGAGCAAGCGTGTGGCGGCCGCCGAATACACCGCACAATTGCGGCAATGAATATGCTCGGCCAGCAACGGGCAAGACTTGTCGCCATGGATACCGATACGGTTCCAGCAGTCGTCGATGGCCTGGGCATCCCGGGTGACGCTAAAGGTGTCGGAGGCGATCATCGTTTACGCTCACTGTCGGTGGTGCGTGCGCTACGGGCGGCACGTACCTGCAATCGCCTGGCTCCCGCCACGTCGCCCTGGGCCTGCAGCAATGCAGCCAGGTGCATCAACGCTTCGGGATGTTGCGGTTCGAGGTACAACGCCTTGCGATAAAAGCCCTGGGCTTCGAGGACGTTTCCGACGACATCACTGAGCAGTCCCAGCCAATAGAACACCTGGGCTACCGGTTCATGACTGCGCAAATAGCTTTCGCAAGCGGCCCTCGCCTCGGCGCTTTTGCCTTCGTTGGCTAGCGCGGCGATGTTCGCCAGCAGCACGACCGTATCGACGCCAGACGTTTTCGGCGCAGAAGCCAGCGGCACAACACTGGCGAATGGACGACTGCGCGCTGGCGCAGGCGGTGGATTACGCAGCGGTTGCGGCACTGGCAATGGAGCAGGCACGAATGCCGGCAAGGGATCAGGGTCCGGAGCCCCCTGTCGACTGAACGCGAAGGACTGCGCGATACCGATCGAGCGCATCCCCAAACGCCCCAGCAGACTGCCTTCGGCCGGCCCGATAAACAGCACGCCGTCAACGTGGGTCAGGCCCTTGAGCACTTCGAAGACTTGCTTCTGGGTCGGCTGGTCGAAGTAGATCAGCAGGTTGCGACAAAACACGAAATCGAATGGCGGTTCACCAGCCAGCAAGGCCGGATCCAGCAGATTGCCGACCTGCAAGCGCACCTGCTCCTGCACACACGGGTTCAGGCGATAGTTGTCACCCTCGGCAATGAAATGGCGATCGCGAAACGCAATGTCGTCACCCCGAAAGGAATTCTTGCTGTACAAGGCGCGCCTGGCTTTTTCCACCGACAACGGGCTGACGTCCATGCCGTCGACCTTGAACTGGTGCGGCTTGAGCCCGGCATCGAGCAACGCCATGGCGATCGAGTACGGTTCTTCGCCAGTGGAACACGGCAAACTGAGAATCCGCAGTGCGCGCAGGTTGTTGATCCCGGCCAGACGCTTGCTCGCCAGCTTCGCCAGGGTGGCGAAGGATTCCGGATAACGGAAGAACCAGGTTTCCGGAACGATCACCGCTTCGATCAACGCCTGCTGCTCGTCCCGCGAGCCCTGCAAGGTGTGCCAATACTCATCGGCCGAAGGTGCTTGCGACGCTATGCTGCGTTGGCGCACCGCTCGCTCGATGATTGCCGGTCCCACCGAGGTCACGTCGAGTCCGATACGCTCTTTGAGGAAGTCGAAAAAGCGCTGATCGCTGCTCATGACCGCTCCTCCAGCAGTGCCGGATCCAGTGGCGGCGAGGGAAACAACAAGGAGCGAACCTGTTCGTCCAGCAGATCGCTGACCCGTACCCATTGCAGCAAGCCCTGCTCGTCCTTGCGCACCGGCCCCAGGTAAGGCGTGTGCCGATTTTCCAGGCCGTAGGGCTGAAAATCCGCTGGATCGCAGCGCAAGGTGTCGGTCGCCTGTTCCAGAATCAATCCGAGCAGCTGTGCTTCGGTAGTTTCATCCGGGCGATAGTTGACCAGCACCAATCGCGTGCTGGTACGGGCCTGTGCAGGCGTACCGAACGTCAGTGCGCTCAAGTCGATCACCGGCACCACGGCGCCCCGATAGGCGAACACCCCGGCGACCCAGGCGGGGACATGGGGAATGGGCTTCAAGGGCAGGCGCGGCAGCACTTCCGCCACCTCGACGGCCTGCAACGCATAGCGCTCGCTGCCGATGCGGAACACCAGAAACAATGCATGCAGCGCCCGCTTCACGGCAGAGCGTTTGGCCGTGATTTCGCTCATCAGACTTTGAATCGCGAAACGCCGCTGCGCAGCCCGACGGCCACCTGGCTCAGCTCATCGATGGCGAAACTGGCCTGACGCAGAGACTCGACGGTCTGGCTGCTGGCATCGCCCAACTGTACCAGCGCATGGTTGATCTGCTCGGCGCCGGTGGCCTGGGCCTGCATGCCTTCGTTGACCATCAGCACCCGCGGCGCCAGCGCCTGAACCTGATGGATGATCTGCGACAACTGCTCGCCGACCTGCTGCACCTCGGACATGCCGCGACGCACTTCCTCGGAGAACTTGTCCATGCCCATGACCCCGGCCGATACCGCCGACTGGATCTCGCGCACCATTTGTTCGATGTCGTAAGTGGCCACCGCCGTCTGGTCCGCCAGGCGCCGCACTTCGGTGGCGACCACGGCAAACCCGCGCCCGTACTCCCCGGCCTTCTCGGCCTCGATGGCGGCGTTGAGCGACAACAGGTTGGTCTGGTCGGCGACCTTGACGATGGTCACCACCACCTGATTGATGTTGCCGGCCTTCTCGTTGAGGATCGCCAGTTTGGCGTTGACCAGATCGGCCGCGCCCATCACCGAGTGCATGGTTTCCTCCATGCGCGCCAGGCCCTGTTGCCCGGAGCCGGCGGCCACGGAAGCCTGATCGGCGGCGGTGGAGACCTCGGTCATGGTGCGCACCAGATCCCGGGAAGTGGCGGCGATCTCACGGGAGGTCGCACCGATTTCCGTGGTGGTAGCGGCGGTTTCAGTGGCGGTCGCTTGCTGCTGCTTGGAAGTGGCTGCAATTTCAGTGACCGACGTGGTCACCTGCACCGACGAACGCTGGGCCTGGGACACCAGAGATGTGAGCTCGGTCATCATGTCGTTGAAGCCGGTCTCTACCGCGCCGAACTCGTCCTTGCGCTCCAGATTCAGGCGGCTGCTGAGGTCGCCAGTGCGCATGATTTCGAGGATTTTCACGATGCGGTTCATCGGCGCCATGATGGCGCGCATCAACAACAGGCCGCAGAGGGCGGCGGCCAGCACCGCGATCACCAGGGAAATGCCCATGATGGCTTTGGCGGTGACCACCGCATCATCAATGGCCGCGATTTCTGTGTCCGCCACGGTCTTGTTATGCTGCAGGATGTCATTGACTTTCATTCGACCCGCTATCCAGGTCGGGGTCAGCTCACTGTGGAACATGTTGACGGCCTCGGCGTTCTGGTTACGTTTATGCAACTCGATCACCGCGGCCAGAATCCGGTGGTAGTCCTCATGAAGTTTTTCGAACGCTGCGTAATCGACCCTGTCTTCTTCGTCGGCCATCGTTGCACGGTAGAGGTCCATCTGCTCCTTCAACCGCTCGGCGAAGCCCTTGAAGTTCGCGGCATCCTCGGCAGTGAAGCCCTGCCCTTCCTCCAGGCCGAGCATGGCCTGCATGCGTACATAACTGTCGGACCACGCGCCACGAATCATCGAACTGTAATACACCCCTGGCAGAGCGTCCTCACGCACGCTGGCCTCGCTGTTTTCGATCGTCAACAGCCGGGAATACGAGACGACCACCATCAGCAACATGATGGTGATAATTACCGCAAAGCTCGCCAAGATGCGTTGGCGCAACGTCCAGTTCTTCACAGTCATTCCTCGGGGCTGATACGAAATGCGGGGGAGTATAGCTGAGGGCGGTGTTTCATTTATAAGACGCTTGCACACCACCGCTCATCCCACGGGCAAGCCGGGGGGCTCGGGATTGGGACTGTCCGCTAATTGAGGGGGCGGGTGCCAGGGATGATTGGGCAGAAAGAGACCGTGGAATGGTCATTGGATATGTGGTGCGACTGAAAACGCCATCGCGAGCAGGCTCGCTCCCACATTGAATCTCTGGCGTACACAAAATCTGTGATCACTGAAGATCCCCTGTGGGAGCAGCCGGTCGACGCTCGATTGCTCGCGATGGCGGGCTGAAGGTTTACAGGGAGGCCTGGCGAACCTGCTTCTCCAGTTCAGCTTTCAACCCCGGCTCCAGCTTGAGCTGCCGCGCCAGCTCATCGAGGTAGGCCTTCTCCATGAAGTTTTCCTCGTCCACCATCATCACGCTGGCGATGTACATTTCGGCGGCGATTTCCGGGGAGCGGGCGGCGCGGGAGACATCGCTCGGGTCCAGCGGCTTGTTGAGCTCGGCGTGCAGCCAGCGTTGCAGTTCCTGGTCGCTATCGAGCCGGGTGAATTCGCCTTCGATCAAGGCTCGCTCACGCTCATCGACATGACCGTCGGCCTTGGCCGCCGCCACCAGCGCCTTGAGAATCGCCTGACTGTGCAGCTCCACTTGCGCGGCCGGTACGCGGTCCAGGGTTTGCGGCTCCGTAGCGGCCACACCGCCCTGCTGCGCCTGCCAGTTACCCAAGGTTTTATAGGCCAGCACGCCCAACGCGGCGAGACCGCCGTAGACCGCAACCTTGCCCCCGACTTTACGGGCCTTTTTGCTGCCGAGCAGCAAACCCATGGCGCCGGCCGCCAATGCCCCGCCACTCGCGCCGGAGAGCAAGCTGCCGAGGGCACTGGTGCCACCGCTCGCACCCTTTTGCTGTGAGCTGCCGGCCTTGTTCTGCAACAGGTCCTGGCCGGACTTGAGTAGTTGATCGAGCAATCCACGGGTGTTCATTTGCCGCCTCCACAAGACGTTTAACCTGAAACCAAGGCCACCAGCCTAGATCGAAAGTACCCACGTCCCGTGCGCGAGAGTGCTTCCAGATGTTGCATCGCCAAGTCACCTGGCGCTGCCCATCGAAAAAAAAGATATACACTCCAAAAAATCGATAAAAACAGCCCACCGGGTGCTTTCCCATGATGACCTTGCGTCAGATCCGTCATTTCATCGCCGTGGCCGAGACCGGCTCGATCTCGGCCGCCGCGCAAACCGCGTTCATTTCCCAGTCGACCCTGACCCTGGCGATCCAGCAACTGGAGGAGGAAATCGGCGTCAGCCTGTTCAGCCGCCACGCCAAGGGCATGACCCTGACCCACCAGGGCCATCAATTCCTGCGTCAGGCGCACTTGATCCTGGCCACTGTGGATAACGCCAAGCGCAGCCTGCAACAGAGCACCGATCAGGTCGCCGGACAGTTGATCGTCGGCGTGACCAGCCTGGTCGCCGGTTATTACCTGGCGGATTTGCTCACCCGTTTCCAGCGTGCCTACCCCAACGTGGAAATTCGCGTGATGGAAGACGAGCGCCCCTACATCGAGCATTTGCTGGTCAGCGGCGAGATCGATGTCGGCGTGTTGATCCTGTCCAACCTCGAAGACCGCCACGCCCTGCAGACCGAAGTGCTGACCCATTCGCCGCACCGACTATGGCTGCCGGCTCAGCACCCGCTGCTGGAACACGACAGCATCAACCTCGCCGACGTGGCTCGCGAGCCATTGATTCAGCTTAACGTCGATGAAATGGACCGCAACGCCCAGCGCATGTGGTCGGCAGCCTCGCTGCAACCGCGCATCACCCTGCGCACGGCCTCGACCGAAGCGGTGCGAAGCCTGGTGGCCGCCGGATTAGGTGTGTCGATCCAGCCCGACATGACGTATCGCCCGTGGTCACTGGAAGGCGACATCATTGAAGCCCGGCCGATAGCCGACCTCAGCCAGACCCTCGATGTCGGCCTCGCGTGGCGTCGTGGCACCGCGCGGCCGGCGCTGGTGGACCCCTTCCTCACGGTCGCCCGCGAACAACCCCACGGCGGGCGCAAGCCATCTATTTAATCGAACGCCACCTTCGGTATTTAGTATTTGTTGTCCTCGGGCCCGCGAACTAGTCTTGTTGCATCCAATAAAGACGGCCGGGCCCCAGTCACAGGGAGCACTGCCATGTCTACACAACAAGCCACACAAAAAAAGAGAACCCGAAAAATGGCTGGCGCGCAGACCCCGTTGTTCACCGCCCTGTTGATCGATGGAGAACTGGTCTCTGGGCAAGGCATTGTCGAGCCAATCCTCAACCCGGCCACCGGCGAAGTCCTGACGCAGATCGCCGAAGCCAGCATCGAACAAGTCGAAGCTGCCATCCTCGCCGCCCACCACGCGTTTGCCGGTTGGTCGCGGACCACACCGCAGCAACGCTCGAACCTGTTGCTCGACATCGCCAACGCCATCGAAAAAAACGCTGACCAACTCGCCCGCCTCGAAGCCCTGAACTGCGGTAAACCGTTGCACCTGGCCCGCCAGGATGACCTGAATGCCACGATCGACGTGTTCCGCTTCTTCGCCGGTGCCGTGCGTTGTCAGACCGGCCAGCTCAGCGGCGAATACCTGCCGGGCTACACCAGCATGGTGCGCCGCGATCCTATCGGGGTCGTGGCGTCGATTGCGCCGTGGAACTACCCGATCATGATGGCCGCATGGAAAATCGCCCCGGCCCTCGCCGCCGGCAACACCCTGGTGTTCAAGCCGTCGGAACACACGCCGCTGTCGATCCTCGCCCTGGCGCCAGCGCTGGCCGAGATCCTGCCACGGGGTGTGATCAACATCGTTTGCGGTGGTGGCGAAGGCGTTGGCAGCCACCTGGTGAGCCACCCTAAAGTGCGCATGGTGTCGCTGACAGGCGATATCGTCACCGGGCAAAAAATCCTCCAGGCCGCATCGAAAACCCTCAAACGCACCCACCTCGAACTCGGCGGCAAGGCCCCGGTGATCGTCTGCAACGATGCCGACATTCAGGCCGTGGTCGAAGGCGTGCGTACCTACGGCTATTACAACGCTGGTCAGGATTGCACCGCCGCCTGCCGGATTTACGCCCAGGCCGGGATTCATGACCGTTTGGTGGCCGAACTCGGTGCCGCCGTCAGCAGCCTGCGCTTCGCCGGCAAGCGCGACGCCGACAATGAAATCGGCCCGCTGATCAGCACCCGCCAGCGTGACCGCGTGGCCAGTTTTGTCGAACGCGCCCTCGGTCAGCCGCACATCGAACGGGTGACCGGTGCAGCCGTGCATTCCGGCGCCGGCTTCTATTACCAGCCGACCCTGTTGGCCGGATGCAAGCAAGGCGATGAAATCGTCCAGCGCGAAGTGTTCGGGCCGGTGGTCACCGTGACCCGTTTCGACGGACTGGAACAAGCGGTGGACTGGGCCAACGATTCGGAATACGGCCTGGCCTCGTCGGTCTGGACCCAGAACCTCGACAAGGCCATGCAGGTCGCAGCGCGCCTGCAGTACGGCTGCACCTGGATCAACAGCCATTTCATGCTGGTCAGCGAAATGCCCCATGGCGGCCTGAAGCGTTCGGGCTACGGCAAAGACCTGTCCAGCGATTCGCTTCAGGACTACAGCGTGGTGCGGCACATCATGGCCCGCCATGGCGAGCATCTCTGACTACGCTAATAACAAGCCACCAACGGCATGCTTCACCACGCTCAAGACACTGCCCCGACCATAATTAAAGAAGAGGGAATTCCCATGTTCGTGCACAAGACCGCACTGCTCAGTGCAATCACCACCGCACTGCTCGCCAGCGCCAGCGTCCAGGCCGCCGAGCCGCTCAAAGCTGTCGGGGCGGGCGAGGGCCAACTGGATATCGTGGCCTGGCCTGGCTACATCGAACGTGGCGAGAGCGACAAGGCCTACGACTGGGTGACCGGTTTCGAGAAGGAAACCGGCTGCAAGGTCAACGTCAAGACAGCGGCCACCTCCGATGAAATGGTCAGTCTGATGGCCAAGGGCGGTTACGATCTGGTCACCGCGTCCGGCGACGCTTCCCTGCGCCTGATCGTCGGCAAGCGTGTACAGCCGATCAACACCGCGTTGATCCCGAACTGGAAAAACCTCGACCCGCGCCTCAAGGATGGACCCTGGTACGTGGTCAACAAGCAGACCTACGGCGCCCCGTATCAGTGGGGCCCGAACGTGTTGATGTACAACACCAACGTGTTCAAGACCGCGCCCACCAGCTGGGGCGTGCTGTTCAATGCCGAAGACCTGCCGGACGGCAAGCCGAACAAGGGTCGCGTGCAGGCCTATGACGGCCCGATCTACATCGCCGACGCTGCGCTGTACCTGAAGACCGCCAAGCCGGAACTGGGCATCCAGAACCCCTACGAACTGACCGAAGCCCAATACAAGGCCGTGCTCGACCTGCTGCGCGCCCAGCAGCCGTTGATCCACCGCTACTGGCACGACACCACTGTGCAAATGAGCGACTTCAAGAACGAGGGCGTGGTCGCTTCTGGCGCGTGGCCGTATCAGGTCAACGGCCTGATGAACGAAAAACAGCCAATCGCCTCGACCATCCCGAAAGAAGGCGCCACCGGTTGGGCCGACACCACCATGATGCACGCCGAGGCCAAGCACCCGAACTGCGCCTACAAGTGGATGGACTGGTCGCTGCAACCGAAAGTCCAGGGCGACGTAGCGGCGTGGTTCGGCTCGCTGCCAGCGGTTCCGGCGGCGTGCAAGGAGAGCGAACTGCTCGGTGCCGAAGGCTGCAAGACCAACGGTTTCGACCAGTTCGACAAGATCGCCTTCTGGAAAACCCCGCAGGCTGAAGGCGGCAAGTTCGTTCCGTACAGCCGCTGGACCCAGGACTACATCGCGATCATGGGCGGCCGATAACCCGCCCTCCCCTGTGGGAGCGAGCTTGCTCGCGATGGCGGTGTGTCAGTCGACAGAGATACTGACTGTTCTGCCCTCATCGCGAGCAAGCTCGCTCCCACAGTAGATCAGCGCCATTGCCGCTAACGCGCACGGCTTACAGATAGAAGATGTTCGTTTTTTCAGAAGTCCAGGCAGGGCCGCTGCGACGGCCTTCGTCTTTTTGGAGCACCGCACCATGACGCTTGCAGTCCAGTTCACCAACGTTTCCCGTCAATTCGGCGAAGTGAAAGCCGTAGACCGGGTTTCCATCGACATCCAGGACGGCGAGTTCTTCTCCATGCTGGGGCCTTCCGGCTCGGGCAAAACCACCTGTTTGCGCCTGATCGCCGGCTTTGAACAACCGAGCGCCGGTTCCATCCGTATTCATGGCGAAGAGGCCGCCGGCCTGCCGCCCTACCAGCGCGACGTGAACACCGTGTTCCAGGATTACGCGCTGTTCCCGCACATGAACGTTCGCGACAACGTCGCCTATGGTTTGAAAGTCAAAGGTGTCGCCAAGGATCAACGCCTCAAGCGCGCCGCAGAAGCCCTCGACATGGTCGCCCTCGGCGGCTACGGCGAGCGCAAGCCGGTGCAGCTCTCCGGCGGTCAACGCCAGCGCGTGGCCCTGGCCCGCGCCCTGGTCAACCGTCCACGGGTGTTGCTGCTCGACGAACCCCTCGGTGCCCTCGACCTGAAACTGCGCGAGCAAATGCAGGGCGAGCTGAAAAAGCTGCAACGCCAGCTCGGCATCACGTTCATCTTCGTCACCCATGACCAGACCGAAGCACTGTCGATGTCCGACCGCGTGGCCGTGTTCAACAAAGGCCGCATCGAGCAAGTCGACAGCCCGCGCAACCTGTACATGAAACCGGCCACCACCTTCGTCGCGGAATTCGTTGGCACCTCCAATGTGATTCGCGGTGACCTGGCCAGGCAGCTCAGTGGCAATCCGCAGCCGTTCTCGATTCGCCCGGAACACGTGCGATTCGCCGAAGGCCCGCTGGCCAGCCACGAAATCGAAGTCACTGGCTTGCTCCACGATATCCAGTATCAGGGCAGTGCCACCCGCTACGAGCTGAAACTGGAAAACGGCCAAACCCTGAACATCAGCAAGGCCAACAACCAATGGCTGGACACCAGTGCACAGCACCAGACCGGCCAGCGCATCAGCGCTCGTTGGGCGCGTGAAGCCATGATCGCATTGCACGACACCGTTGCGGGCGGGGTGTGACATGAACACCCTGGCTATCTCTCAAACCCGATCGGGCAGCTCGCCGTTGCGCCGGTTCTCCAACCTGCTGTATCGCCGGCCAAACCTGTACCTGTCGATGCTGCTGGTGCCACCGCTGCTGTGGTTCGGCGCGATCTACCTGGGCTCGTTGCTGGTGCTGCTGTGGCAAGGTTTCTACACCTTCGATGACTTCACCATGGCGGTCACACCCGACCTGACCCTGGCCAACTTCACCGCGCTGTTCCAGCCGTCGAACTTCGACATCATCCTGCGCACCCTGGGCATGGCGGTCGTCGTGTCGATGGCCAGCGCCGTCGTCGCGTTCCCGATTGCCTACTACATGGCGCGCTACACCACGGGCAAGACCAAGGCGTTTTTCTACATCGCGGTGATGATGCCGATGTGGGCCAGTTACATCGTCAAGGCGTACGCCTGGACGCTGCTGCTGGCCAAGGGTGGCGTGGCGCAGTGGTTCGTGCAGCACCTGGGGCTGGAACCGGTTCTGCAGTTCGTGCTGGGCATTCCGGGGGTTGGCGGCAGCACCTTGTCGACCTCGCACCTGGGGCGCTTCATGGTGTTCGTCTACATCTGGCTGCCGTTCATGATCCTGCCGATCCAGGCCTCGCTGGAACGCCTGCCGCCATCGTTGCTGCAAGCCTCCGCCGACCTCGGTGCCAAGCCGCGCCAGACCTTCACGCAAGTGATTCTGCCACTGTCGATCCCGGGCATTGCCGCAGGTTCGATCTTTACCTTCTCGCTGACCCTGGGCGACTTCATCGTGCCGCAACTGGTCGGCCCGCCCGGCTACTTCGTTGGCAGCATGGTGTACGCCCAGCAAGGTGCTATCGGCAACATGCCGATGGCGGCCGCCTTCACCCTGGTGCCGATCGTACTGATCGCCATTTACCTGTCCATCGTCAAACGACTGGGGGCCTTCGATGCACTCTGAGAAAGCTTCCATAGGTCTGCGCATTGCAGCCTGGGGCGGGTTGCTGTTCCTGCACTTCCCGATCCTGATCATCTTCCTGTACGCCTTCAACACCGAAGACGCGGCGTTCAGCTTTCCGCCCAAGGGCTTCACCCTCAAGTGGCTCAGCGTGGCGTTCTCGCGGCCGGACGTACTCGAAGCCATCAAGCTGTCGTTGCAGATCGCCTCGATTGCCACCCTGATCGCCATGGTCCTCGGCACACTGGCATCCGCCGCGTTGTACCGCCGGGACTTCTTCGGCAAGCAAGGCATCTCGCTGATGCTGATCCTGCCGATTGCCCTGCCGGGGATCATCACCGGGATCGCGCTGCTGGCGACCTTCAAGACGCTGGGCATTGAACCTGGGATGTTCACCATCATCGTCGGCCACGCGACCTTCTGCGTGGTGATCGTCTACAACAACGTCATCGCCCGCTTGCGCCGCACGTCCCATAGCCTGATCGAAGCCTCGATGGACCTTGGCGCCGACGGCTGGCAAACCTTCCGCTACATCATCCTGCCGAACCTCGGCTCTGCGTTACTGGCCGGCGGCATGCTGGCGTTTGCCCTGTCGTTCGACGAAATCATCGTCACTACCTTCACCGCTGGCCATGAACGCACCCTGCCGCTGTGGCTGCTCAACCAGCTCAGCCGCCCACGGGACGTGCCGGTAACCAACGTCGTGGCGATGCTGGTGATGATCGTGACCATGCTGCCGATTCTTGGTGCCTATTACCTGACGCGCGGTGGTGAGAGCGTTGCGGGGAGTGGTGGGAAATAACTGACAACTCAATTCCCAATGTGGAAACCGGCCCTTGTGGGAGCGAGCTTGCTCGCGATAGCGGTGTGTCAGGCGACATCAATGTTGAATGTCCGCCAGCCATCGCGAGCAAGCTCGCTCCCACAGGGGGCCGGTTTCTGCAGAAGAACAACAACTGCTTCGAAGAGGACAATGCCATGCAAACCAAACTCTTGATCAACGGCCAACTGCTCAATGGCGAAGGCCCCGCCCAACCCGTATTCAACCCGGCGCTGGGACGGGTGCTGGTGGAAATCAACGAAGCCAGCGAAGCCCAGGTCGATGCCGCCGTGCGCGCCGCCGATGCCGCGTTCGACAGCTGGTCGCAGACCCCGCCGAAAGCGCGTTCGCTGCTGCTGCTCAAACTCGCCGATGCCATCGAGGCCCACGGCGAAGAGCTGGCCAAACTGGAATCGGACAATTGCGGCAAGCCTTACAGCGCCGCGCTGAACGACGAGATTCCGGCAATTGCCGACGTGTTCCGCTTCTTCGCCGGCGCCAGCCGCTGCATGAGCGGTTCGGCCGGTGGCGAGTACCTGCCGGGCCACACCTCGATGATCCGCCGCGACCCGGTGGGCGTGATCGCCTCCATCGCGCCGTGGAACTACCCGCTGATGATGGTCGCCTGGAAAATCGCCCCGGCCCTGGCCGCCGGTAACACCGTGGTGCTCAAGCCGTCGGAACAAACCCCGCTGACCGCCTTGCGCCTGGCCGAACTGGCGTCGGACATCTTCCCGGCCGGCGTGCTCAACCTGGTGTTCGGCCGTGGTCCTACCGTCGGCAGCCCGCTGGTCACTCACCCGAAAGTGCGCATGGTGTCGTTGACCGGTTCGATCGCCACCGGTTCGAACATCATTTCCAGCACTGCCGACAGCGTCAAACGCATGCACATGGAACTGGGCGGCAAAGCCCCGGTGATCATCTTCGACGATGCCGACATCGACGCCGCCGTGGAAGGCATCCGTACCTTCGGCTTCTACAACGCAGGGCAGGACTGCACCGCCGCTTGCCGCATCTATGCGCAGGCAGGGATCTACGAGAAGTTCGTCGAGAAACTCGGCGTCGCCGTCAGCAGCATCAAGTACGGCCTGCAGGATGATCCGTCAACCGAACTCGGCCCGCTGATCACCGCGCAACACCGTGACCGCGTTACCGGTTTCGTCGAGCGCGCCATCGCCCAGCCGCACATTCGGTTGATCACCGGTGGCAAGGCGGTCGAGGGCAACGGCTACTTTTTCGAACCGACGGTACTGGCCGATGCGCAACAGGACGACGAAATCGTCCGCCGTGAAGTGTTCGGGCCGGTCGTCTCGGTGACTAAATTCAGCGACGAAGCGCAAGTGCTGGGTTGGGCCAACGATTCGGACTACGGCCTGGCGTCCTCCGTGTGGACCGCCGACGTCGGCCGCGCCCATCGCCTGTCCGCCCGTTTGCAGTACGGCTGCACCTGGGTCAACACGCACTTCATGCTGGTCAGTGAAATGCCCCACGGCGGTCAGAAACTGTCCGGGTATGGCAAGGACATGTCCATGTACGGATTGGAGGACTACACAGTCGTGCGGCATGTGATGTTCAAGCACTAGAAAAAGCATCGTCGGATCGCCGCCCGGAGCGAGCTTGCTCGCGATGGCGTCACCGCAACCTCAAGGAAGAAACCGGCACCAGCACCACCAGGCCCCACCCCAAAGAAGACAAAACAATAACCACCGATCCGGGCGGCGCCCCCAAGGCCCCGCCACGGTTTCGGACATCCGAAATCTGCCGATTTTCCGGAGCAAACACACATGAGTGCATCACCCGATCTCTCTGCAGCCCTTGCCGACAGCGATGCCGAGCAACTACGCAAGCTGGGTTACACCTCCAACTTCAATCGCAGCATGAGCCTGTGGGAAAACTTCGCCCTGGGCTTCACCTACCTGTCCCCGGTCGTCGGGGTGTATACCCTGTTCGGCCTGTGCCTGGCCGCGGGCGGGCCACCGATGTTCTGGGCCTACTTGCTGGTCGGTTGCGGGCAGTTGCTGGTGTGCCTGATCTTCGGCGAAGTGGTTTCGCAGTTCCCGATTTCCGGCGGCGTATACCCGTGGGCTCGTCGCTTGGTGGGCAAGCGCTGGGCGTGGATGGTCGGCTGGATCTACTCCATCGCCCTGTGCGTGACCATCGCGGCGGTTGCCGTGGGTGCCGGTCCGTACCTCGCCGCCATGATGGGCTTTGAACCGAGCAACAACACCAACATCATCATCGCCCTGTTCCTGACGCTGTTCGCCACCCTGGTCAACCTCAGCGGCACCAAAGTGCTGGCGCGGATCGCCATGTTCGGCTTCCTCTGCGAGCTGGTCGGCGCGGTGATCGTCGGTGTTTACCTGCTGATTTTCGAGCGTCATCAACCCATCAGCGTGTTGTTCAACACCTTCGATATCAGCGTCGACGGCTCGTACCTGCCGGCGTTCCTCACCGCTTCGCTGGCGGGGATGTTCCTGTACTACGGCTTCGAGGCCTGCGGCGACGTGGCCGAAGAAACCCCGAACCCGAGCAAGCAGATCCCGGTGGCCATGCGCATGACCATCTACATCGGCGGCATCGCGGCGATGTTCGCCTGCCTGGCGCTGATCCTGGCCGTGCCGGACATGCAGGCGGTGATCAACGGTACCGACAAGGATCCAGTCACCACCATTCTCAACAACGCGTTCGGCCCGGTGGGTTCGAAAGTGGTAATGGGCGTGGTGATGATTTCCTTTATCTCCTGCGTGATCAGCCTGCAAGCGGCGGCCAGTCGTCTGCTGTACTCCTACGCCCGTGATGAAATGGTCGTCGGCAGCCGACTGCTGAAGAAGATCTCCCCTACGACTCAGGTACCAGTTGCCGCACTGTTCGTGTCCGGCGTCCTGCCGGCACTGATCATCATCCTCGGCTTCTTCCTGCAAGACGCGGTAGCCACCATCGTCAGCTTCGCGGCCATTGGCATCTACCTGGCGTTTCAGATGATCGTGCTCGCGGCCCTGTACGCCCGCATGAAGGGCTGGAAACCGAGCGGCAAATTCACCCTCGGCGCCTGGGGCTGGGCGGTGAACATCGGCGCGCTGGTCTACGGTGTCGGTGCCATCATCAACATGGCCTGGCCACGCACCCCGGATGCCGCGTGGTACATCAACTACGCGATGGTGCTGAGTACCGCCATCGTGATTGGTCTGGGCCTGCTCTACATGTGGATCGCCAGGCCGTATGACCATGGCATGGCGCCTGCTGGGGATGCCTGGAAAGTCAGCCGGTAACGGCATTCGCACCGGTGCCGTCGTGGTGCCGGGGCAAAACTTCTCCAACAGCCTGTACGACGATGCCGACGAAAGCGAAAAGCTGATGAACCTGGCCCGGCAACCTGTTGGACGGGTGAGCATCGCCAACTCGGATGCAGCGTTGAGCGCTTGTGCCCATGCGGCGATTGATGAGGCGTATCGGGCGGTGGGGGGAGTGGGTTAAGCAACGGTAATTGAGCTCCACGGATGGCTATTCCCAACGATCCGTGGAGCAAAAAAATTCAGACGGGCACTATCAATTCAACCGAAGGAAAATAGCTGCGATAGCGTTTGGCATCTCGAGTCAGCAATGGCAGCTGTTTTACAGCAGCATGTGCCCCGATGAAAAAATCCGCCAAGACATTACTTTTACCGCCACCTACTTTCCGATACCGAATGAAAGCCTTCCCAGCCAAAAACAAAGCTGGCCGCGGGACTTCGCACATTGCGAGACCGAGCTGGTGAATTACATCATCCAGTGCCTCAAAGGTTGAGAACGCCTGGGATAGCTCAGCGTAGATAATTGGATTAATAGCCAATTCATGAATCTGTGACTGGGCACGAAGCTGCTTGATGGACCAATCAGCCCAGACAGGGTCGTCTTCCAGAACATCGATCAACACATTCGTGTCGACCAATATCATCAGTCCTCACCCCGTAGTAACGCCATCAATTCATCTGTACGCCATTTGATATCGGCCTTGCCCCGCATAGCCTCAAATCGGTCTGAAACAATCGACTTGTCTGTTTTTTTGGGGTTACCACTGTGCAGCACCACCTCGCCATTGGCGTTGACACTGAATTCAACCGCCGAACCCGGCATCAGATGCAGAGCGTCACGAATTGGCTTCGGAATAGTGACCTGCCCCTTGCTGGTCATCGTTGTCGACATAACTCCGCCCTCAAGTATTACCCTCGATAAAAAAGTAATACTTTGCTTAAAACTCCGCAACCTCCGCTCATCGTAGGTAAGTGTGGAGTGAACTGAAGAAAACTGCCCGCCTATCTCATGCACTCGGATCAGTGAAGATTTACCGGAGGAGTTAGACCTGTAAATTGCAGCATTCTCCAGTAAATCAGGAAGCCTTTCTGTGCACTTCGAAGGCTTGAGCACATTTCGCGCTTTGCTCAGGTAAGGAGCGGCCGCCTTAGACAACGTTTGCCTGTCCCGGAAAGAGCGGTAATTGGAAACCGGAAATTCGATCAGCATGGAGAAAACCTGCAGTTCATTCACTGGATGCGAATAAATAAAGGAAAAACTGCGGCTCAGGTGCTGACTCTCAGCACCTCATGCAAAAACAGGAAAATCCTACAGATCGAACCTTCGAATACCGGCGCCGATTCCTACAACAAGCGTCGCCAGAGTAGACTTGGCGCCGCGAACGCCTGACCGATAGGCTTTCCTCCGTCGCTGCCAAATCAGCGGCCCGGAGTCGAAGCCGGAACATATCAACATGGCGCATCCGCGCCCCCATATGAGCTGGGGCATTTTTTTGCCTTTCAGTTTCGCGTTATGGCGGGCCGTGTGGCGCGGGCCTCTCGGCTTCCATGTTGATCGAGAATGTTCCGACTTCGAACGCCCCACGGTCCGCCACCCAAATCTTTCGAAGGATTAGTGGCGGCTCCTTTCTTCAACATGGAGTCGAGAAATGCACAAGCACACATCACATCCGACTGAAACGCCTTCCTGCTTCATTCCTAAAGTCTTCACCCGCCACAACCGCTTCCTCCACGCTTTCATGCAACACAACCAAGCCTGGTTTTGTGTTCAGGACCTTGGGCGCCTGATGGGCAAACCCCTGAATGAACGGCTCACCCTGAAACTCGACCCCGACCAACGTCGCAGCATCTGGCTGCGCAAGGACGGCAAAACGGTCGATGCCCTGATGGTCAGCGAATCAGGCATGTACGCCTTGCTGGTTCACCACTTCGTTCCGGAAAACCGCAACCTGCGCCAGTGGTTGAGCAACGAAGTCATACCCTCGCTGCGCGACGCCAAATCAGCGCCTGTGGAAAACCGGCCAAGCTTGAGTTCCTTGAATTGGGCCGGAATCTCCGTGCCCTTGCTGCATTACCAACATCACGCCTGGATCAAGTGGCGTGACATGCCTGAGTTGATGCAGGTGCAGCGACCCTTCCCAATCGCCGGCACTTGCCGTTGAAGGGATAAATCGGGCTGATCAAAAAGGGACAGACTCACAGTCCGTCCCTTTGGTTTGAGTCCTCTCAATTAATTGTCCTGCTGAATGAGTTATTTCCACATGAACGAGACTCGCAGCATCAAACGAAACGTCATCGAAATGATTCCATGTGATAGCTCGTTTGCAGAGGCGTATCTCCATAAGCTCGACCAGCAATCAGTCCGACAGCAAGCAATCGACGCCGGCCTAGCCGACGCTGATGCAGGCAGGTTAACCGGCCTGGCCACCGTGAAGGCCAAATGGCTCCCACGGTAACCAGCCTGGCTCAAAACCTCGAAACACTCCTCATCGCATCCACCAGATACCTCATCGCAATCCTGTCGCTCTCCGACAGCTCCCGATAGCGTTCCACCAGTTTCATTTCCTCGCTGTTGAGCCGGCGTCTTCGCCGCCCGCTGGCCAGGCACGGAAAGATTCCCAACAACTCAGTGATGTTCTGTACTTTCGACATGGACGATGTCCTTCTCTAGACGTCAAAGAAACTGCAAAAAACCGCATCGCCCTATCCCTTTTTCAGCAGCCGCTGGGTGCCCACTGAACCGCACCGGTCCGAAGGGCATAAACCGGTCATGTGCACAGAATAGAAATATTCCGGGCGCTGAAAAGCGATTTTTAGAGTAATTAGTCGAAAAAAGCAGAAATGCCCTTTAAATCAGAAACCACTGTCGGAATTATTTCCCGACATGTCTTGTTTCATTGCCGGGCTAGCGCCGTGCCATCAATCAATTTTGCTCTGCAATCGAACGGTTTAAGCTAGCCGGCCTCTGTATAAAAGTCCGTTGCGTTTGGCCGAAGGCATGTCCGAACCGATATTTCTGATCCAGCACGTGCCAGGAACGGCGCGGGATTGTTCACGACAGGTTGTATTTATGCACCGCAGGAACTTGCTCAAAGCCTCCATGGCCATCGCGGCCTACACCGGTTTGTCCGCCACGGGCCTGTTGGCCGCCAAGGCCTGGGCCGCCAGCGGCGGCACCGCTGATGGCGAAGCCACCGCGTTCGATTTCGAGGCACTGAAGCTCCAGGCCAAACAGCTCGCCAGCAATCGCTACCAGGACACCAAGCAACAGTTGCCGCCGACCCTGGCGACCATGACACCGCAGAACTTCAATGCGATCCGCTACGACGGCAATCATTCGTTGTGGAAGGAGCTCAAGGGTCAGCTGGACGTGCAGTTCTTCCACGTCGGCATGGGATTCAAGCAGCCGGTGCGCATGTACAGCGTCGATCCGAAAACCCGGATGGCCCGCGAGGTGCATTTCCACCCGTCGCTGTTCAACTATGAAAACACCACGGTCGACACCGCACAGCTCAAGGGCGACCTGGGCTTCTCCGGCTTCAAGTTGTTCAAGGCCCCGGAACTGGACAAGCACGATGTGGTGTCCTTCCTGGGCGCGAGCTACTTCCGTGCGGTGGATGCCACCGGCCAGTACGGCCTGTCGGCCCGCGGGCTGGCCATCGACACCTACGCCAAAAAGCGCGAAGAATTCCCCGACTTCACCAAGTTCTGGTTCGAGACGCCGGACAAGGACAGCACTCGCTTCGTGGTCTACGCCCTGCTCGACTCGCCGAGCGCCACCGGTGCCTACCGCTTCGATATAGACTGCCAGGCCGAGCGCGTGGTGATGGAGATCGATGCCCACGTCAACGCACGCACCGCCATCGACCAGTTGGGCATCGCGCCGATGACCAGCATGTTCAGTTGCGGCACCCACGAGCGCCGGATGTGCGACACCATTCACCCGCAAATCCATGACTCCGACCGCCTGGCCATGTGGCGCGGCAACGGCGAGTGGATCTGCCGCCCGCTGAATAACCCGGCGACCCTGCAATTCAATGCCTTCGCCGATACCGACCCGAAGGGCTTCGGCCTGGTACAGACCGACCACGAGTTCGCCAGTTATCAGGACACCGTCGACTGGTACAGCCGCCGCCCGAGCCTGTGGGTCGAACCGACCACCGCATGGGGCGAAGGCTCGATCGATCTGCTGGAGATTCCGACCACCGGCGAAACCATGGACAACATCGTCGCCTTCTGGACCCCGAAGAAACCGGTAGCGGCCGGCGATTCGCTGAACTACGGCTACAAACTCTACTGGAGCGCACTGCCCCCGGTCGGTACGCCACTGGCGCGGGTCAATGCGACCCGTTCAGGCATGGGCGGATTCACCGAAGGCTGGGCGCCGGGCGAGCATTACCCGCCAGTCTGGGCGCGGCGGTTTGCCGTGGACTTCACCGGCGGCGGTCTGGACCGTTTGCCCGAAGGCGCCGGTATCGAGCCGGTGGTCACTTGCTCGAACGGCGAGGTCAAGGATTTCAGCGTTCTCAAGCTCGATGACATCAAGGGCTACCGCATCCTGTTTGACTGGTACCCGACCAATGACAGCGTGGAGCCTGTCGAGCTGCGCCTGTTCATCCGCACCAACGACCGCACGCTGAGCGAAACCTGGTTGTATCAGTACTTCCCGCCCGCCCCGGACAAGCGCAAATATCCCTGACAGCCAAGTAGCACCCAACTACCATTCGGTTTTCCGAACGCGACCTGCGGGTCAGTTCGGTTAACCGGATCATCCAACCTCAATATTCGCGCCATAAATATTTAATTTCCTTATAAATCAATAACATGACCTATTGTCACTGGTCTGGCACGAGTCATGCTCTACACTTCTTCGACGAATGTCCTTTGCGCCCTCTCTCAGTAGCGCTCAGGCGATTTGCAGCACAAAAGGGCCGATGAACTGGCTCCATAAAAAAAACAATGTCGAGGAAAATTTGATGCGCATCGTTCCCCACATCCTGGGCGCAGCCATTGCTGCCGCTCTGATCAGCACGCCAGTTTTCGCCGCCGAACTGACCGGCACCCTGAAGAAGATCAAAGAGTCCGGCGTCATCACCCTCGGGCATCGTGACGCTTCCATTCCGTTCTCCTACATCGCGGATGCTTCCGGCAAACCGGTCGGCTACTCCCACGACATCCAGCTGAAAGTCGTCGAAGCGCTGAAAAAAGACCTCGATATGCCGAACCTCCAGGTCAAGTACAACCTGGTGACTTCGCAAACCCGCATCCCGCTGGTGCAGAACGGCACCGTGGACCTGGAGTGCGGCTCCACCACCAACAACGTCGAGCGTCAGCAGCAAGTTGACTTCTCCGTTGGCATCTTCGAAATCGGTACTCGTCTGCTGTCCAAGGCAGACTCCAAGTACAAGGATTTCCCTGACCTGGCCGGCAAGAACGTCGTGACCACCGCCGGCACCACCTCCGAGCGCATCCTCAAGGCGATGAACGCCGACAAGCAGATGGGCATGAACGTCATCTCCGCCAAAGACCATGGCGAATCCTTCCAGATGCTGGAAACCGGCCGTGCCGTGGCTTTCATGATGGACGACGCCCTGCTGGCAGGTGAAGCAGCCAAGGCCAAGAATGCGAAAGACTGGGCAGTGACCGGTACTCCGCAGTCCTACGAAATCTACGGTTGCATGGTGCGCAAAGGCGACGAGCCGTTCAAAAAGGCTGTGGATGACGCCATCAAGGCCACCTACGCATCGGGCGAGATCAACAAGATCTACGAAAAATGGTTCATGCAGCCAATCCCGCCAAAAGGCCTGAACCTGAATTTCCCGATGAGCAACGAGCTCAAGGCCCTGATCGCCAATCCGACCGATAAAGCGGCTGACGACAAGAAATCCTGATTTCTGACTAACCTTATCTCCTGACAGGGCGCATGCCCTTTCAGGAGATGGTCACTCCCTGCTGGCATTTTTTGGAAACACTCGAACCGGTGGCTGTCGAGCCGGGCGCGTGTGCCTGTCCCTCAAGGACAGGCGGGAACGGAGCTTCCCCCAAGCGGGTATTTGTACATCGATCGAATCCGAGGGGAGACCCTAATGAATTACAACTGGGACTGGGGCGTGTTCTTCAAGTCCACCGGCGTGGGCAGCGAGACCTATTTCGACTGGTACGTGACCGGTTTGGGCTGGACCATCGGCATCGCCATCGCGGCCTGGATCATCGCCCTGACACTGGGCTCGATCCTGGGCGTCATGCGTACTGTGCCGAACCGCATCGTATCGGGCATCGCCACCTGCTACGTCGAACTCTTCCGTAACGTGCCGCTACTGGTTCAGCTGTTCATCTGGTACTTCCTGGTACCTGACCTGCTGCCGCCGGACCTGCAAGAGTGGTACAAGCAGGATCTGAACCCGACCACCTCGGCCTTCCTCAGCGTCGTGGTGTGCCTGGGCCTGTTCACTACCGCCCGGGTTTGCGAACAGGTGCGCACCGGTATCCAGGCCCTGCCCAAGGGCCAGGAATCCGCGGCCCGCGCCATGGGTTTCAAGCTGCCGCAGATCTACTGGAACGTGCTGCTGCCCCAGGCCTACCGGATCATCATTCCGCCGCTCACCTCGGAATTTTTGAACGTATTCAAGAACACGTCCGTGGCCTCGCTGATCGGCCTGATGGAACTGCTGGCGCAGACCAAACAGACTGCCGAGTTTTCCGCCAACCTGTTCGAGGCCTTCACCCTGGCAACGCTGATCTACTTCACCCTGAACATGAGCCTGATGCTGCTGATGCGCATGGTCGAGAAGAAAGTCGCCGTACCGGGCCTGATTTCCGTAGGGGGTAAATGATGGAATTCGACTTCTCGGGCATCATCCCGTCCCTGCCGGGCCTGTGGAACGGCATGATCATGACCCTCAAGCTGATGGCCATGGGCGTGGTCGGCGGGATCATCCTCGGCACCATCCTGGCATTGATGCGTCTGTCCCACAGCAAAGTGCTGTCGAACATCGCGGGCGCCTACGTCAACTATTTCCGTTCGATCCCGTTGCTGCTGGTCATCACCTGGTTCTACCTGGCGGTGCCGTTCGTGCTGCGCTGGATCACCGGCGAAGACACGCCGATCGGCGCGTTCGCCTCCTGCATCGTGGCCTTCATGATGTTCGAAGCGGCATACTTCTGCGAAATCGTCCGCGCCGGTGTGCAGTCGATTCCCAAGGGCCAGATGGGCGCTGCCCAGGCGCTGGGCATGACTTATGGCCAGATGATGCGCCTGATCATCCTGCCGCAGGCATTCCGCAAGATGACCCCACTGTTGCTGCAACAGAGCATCATCCTGTTTCAGGACACCTCGCTGGTCTACGCCGTCGGCCTGGTGGACTTCCTCAATGCTTCGCGCGCCAGTGGCGACATCATTGGCCGCTCCAATGAGTTCCTGGTTTTCGCCGGCCTCGTGTACTTCACCATCAGCTTTGCCGCCTCGCGGCTGGTCAAGCGTCTGCAAAAAAGGTTCGCCGTATGATCTCTATCAAAAGCATCAACAAGTGGTATGGGGACTTCCAGGTACTGACTGATTGCAGCACCGAGGTCAAAAAAGGCGAAGTGATCGTGGTGTGCGGGCCGTCCGGTTCCGGCAAATCGACCCTGATCAAGTGCGTCAACGCCCTGGAGCCGTTTCAGAAAGGCGACATCGTGGTCGACGGCACCTCCATCGCCGACCCGAAGACCAACCTGCCGAAACTGCGTTCCCGCGTGGGCATGGTGTTCCAGCACTTCGAGCTGTTCCCGCACCTGACCATTACAGAAAACCTGACCATCGCGCAGATCAAGGTGCTGGGCCGCAGCAAGGAAGAAGCCACCAAAAAAGGCCTGCAACTGCTCGAGCGCGTCGGTCTCTCGGCCCATGCCCACAAGCACCCGGGCCAACTGTCGGGTGGCCAGCAACAGCGCGTGGCGATTGCCCGTGCGCTGGCGATGGACCCGATCGTCATGCTGTTCGACGAACCGACCTCGGCGCTGGACCCGGAAATGGTCAACGAAGTGCTCGACGTGATGGTGCAACTGGCCCACGAAGGCATGACCATGATGTGCGTGACCCACGAAATGGGCTTCGCCCGTAAAGTGGCGGACCGGGTGATCTTCATGGACGCCGGCAAGATCATCGAAGACTGCAAGAAAGAGGAGTTCTTCGGCGACATCAACGCCCGTGCGGATCGTACGCAGCACTTCCTCAACAAGATTCTGCAGCACTAAAAGCACTGGGCAATAGCCAGAAGCCGCACCGCCCCCCTGTGGGAGCGAGCTTGCTCGCGATAGCGGACTGACATTCAACATCAATGTTGACTGTGATGAAGTCATCGCGAGCAAGCTCGCTCCCACGGGGGGCGGCGGAGGCTTGCAGATTTGTGTGGTGGTTGACCCAAGGCATCTGTGATGAAATGCGACTCCAATCTTTATCGCGCAGCAATGCCATCACTCGCCGTGAAACCCCGTCTGGTTCGTCATTTGTTCCTGCCACCGCTGATCATCGCCATGATGATCGGCCTGGGCTATATCGGCTTCTGGGTCAGTGAGCACTATGGCATTCGCAGCCTTGGCGAGAACGGCCAGCGACAGCTGGAACTGCACGCCCGTGCCGTCGAAAGCGAAATCAGCAAATACACCTACCTGCCCAGCCTGCTGGAGCTCGAAACCAGCGTTTCGCAGTTGCTGGCCGACCCGACCCCGGAACACCGGCAAACGGTCAACGATTACCTCGAAGGCCTGAACCGGCGCAGCCGCAGTCGGGCCATCTACGTGATGGACACCACCGGCCGCGTCATGGCCACCAGCAACTGGCGCGACGTCGACAGTTACCTGGGTGAAGACCTGTCCTTTCGCGCCTATTTCCAGAACGCCGTACGTGGTCAGCCCGGGCGCTTCTACGGCATCGGCAGTACCAACGGCGAACCCGGCTACTACCTGGCCCATGGACTGGAAGAACACGGCAAGATCATCGGCGTCGCGGTGGTCAAGGTACGCCTGGAAGCCATGGAAGAACGCTGGCAGCGGGCGCGCCTGGAAGCCTTCGTCAGCGACGAGAACGGCATCATCATTCTGTCCAGCGATCCGGCTCGGCGTTTGAAATCGGTGGTGCCGCTGAGCGAAGAAACCAAGGAAAAACTCGCCCGCAGCCTGCAGTACTACTGGTTCCCGCTCAACGAACTGCAACCGCTGGCCCGGGAAACCCTGTCCGAAGGCGTGGAAAAACTCACGTTCCCGGCCAACAGCGAACTGGCGTCCGACGATGAAAACATCAGTTACCTGGCGCAAACCCGGCCGCTCGGCGATACGCCGTGGAACTTCACCCTGCTCACGCCGCTCCAGGATTTGCGTCGCGAAGCGATCAACCAGGGGATCCTGGTGGCCGTGGCGTTTGCCCTCTGTGCCTTTCTGTTGATCGCCTGGAACGAGCGGCGCAAGGTGATCGCCACCCGTCTTGCGGCCCGGGAAGCCTTGCAGGAAGCCAACAACCAGCTGGAGCGTCGGATTACCGAACGCACCACCGACCTGCGAGCCAGCAACGAACGGCTCAAGGGGCAGATCCGCGAGCGCCGGCTCGCCGAAGAGACTTTGCGCCGCGCCCAGGATGAACTGGTGCAGGCCGGAAAACTCGCGGCCATCGGCCAGATGTCCACCAGTATCGCCCACGAACTGAACCAGCCGCTGGCGGCGCTGCGCACCTTGTCCGGCAATACCGTGCGCTTCCTCGAACGTGGCCAGCTCGACGTGGCCAGCACCAACCTCAAGACCATCAACGAACTGATCGACCGCATGGGCCGGATTACCGCCAGCCTGCGCTCGTTCGCCCGGCGCGGTGACGACAAGGGCCAGGCCTGCCTCGGCAAAGCGGTGGACGCGGCCCTGCAATTGCACGGTGCACGGGTGGAAAACACCCCTCTGCAATTGCACCGCCATTTCGAAGCCGTGCAGGTGCAGATCGACCAGACCCGCCTGGAGCAGATTCTGGTCAACCTCATCGGCAACGCCCTCGACGCCATGCAAGCGCAGCCGCAACCCGAACTGTGGCTCGAAGGCGAAGCGTTCGATGGCAAATACCGCCTGCGCGTGCGAGACAACGGCCATGGCATCGACGCCGAAGCGCGCAAGCACCTGTTCGAACCCTTCTTCACCACCAAACCCGGCGAACAGGGCCTGGGCCTTGGCCTGACCCTTTCCGCCAGCCTGGCCGCCGCCACCGGCGGGCATCTGGGTGTCGAGCACCCGGCCAGCGGTGGTACTACATTCGTCCTCAGTTTACCGTTGGTAAGCCCCACTCCCGCCGAGCCAATATGAATAACGACCTTAGTGTATTGATCGTCGAAGACGACCCCCATGTGCTGCTCGGCTGCCAACAGGCGCTGACCCTGGAAGACATTCCCTGCATTGGCGTGGGCAGCGCCGAAGAAGCCCTGGAGCAGGTCGGCGACAATTTTGCCGGCATCGTCGTCAGCGACATTCGCCTGCCGGGCATCGACGGCCTGGAATTGCTGACCCGGCTCAAGGCCCGCGACCGCAGCCTGCCGGTGGTGCTGATCACCGGGCACGGTGACATCTCCATGGCCGTCGGCGCGATGCAGAAAGGCGCCTACGACTTCATGGAAAAGCCGTTCTCCCCGGAGCGCCTGGTGGACGTGGCCCGCCGCGCCCTGGAGCAACGCAGCCTGGCACGGGAAGTGTCGTCGCTGCGCCGGCAACTGGCCGAGCGCGACTCCCTCGAAGGGCGGATCATCGGACGCTCGCCGGCCATGCAGAACCTGCGGGAACTGATTGCCAACGTCGCCGATACCTCGGCCAACGTGCTGATCGAAGGCGAGACCGGCACCGGCAAGGAGTTGGTCGCGCGCTGCCTGCATGATTTCAGCCGGCGGCACACCAAGCAGTTCGTCGCGCTGAACTGCGGTGGCCTGCCGGAGAACCTGTTCGAAAGCGAAATCTTCGGCCACGAAGCCAACGCCTTTACCGGCGCGGGCAAACGGCGGATCGGCAAGATCGAACACGCCGACGGCGGCACGCTGTTCCTCGACGAAGTGGAAAGCATGCCCCTGCCCTTGCAGATCAAACTGCTGCGGGTGTTGCAGGAACGCACCCTCGAACGCCTCGGTTCGAACCAGAGCGTAGCGGTGGATTGCCGGGTGATCGCGGCGACCAAATCCGACCTCGTCGCGTCGAGCAAGGCCGGTGAATTCCGCAGCGACCTGTACTACCGCCTCAACGTGGTGACCCTGGAACTGCCGCCATTGCGCGAGCGCCGTGAGGACATCCTGCAACTGTTCGAACACTTTTTGCAGCAGTCGTCCCTGCGCTTCGACCGCGCGGTGCCGGAGCTGGACAACCAGACCGTTTCGAACCTGATGAGCCACGACTGGCCGGGCAACGTGCGTGAACTGCGCAACGTTGCCGAGCGCTTTGCCCTGGGCCTGCCGGCGTTCAAGAAAACCGGTGCCGGCGGTGGCAATCAGGGCCTGGCCTTTGCCGAAGCGGTGGAAGCGTTCGAACGCAACCTGCTCAGCGATGCCTTGCAACGCAGCGGCGGCAACCTGACCCAGGCCAGCCAGGAACTGGGCATGGCCAAGACCACGCTGTTCGACAAAGTGAAAAAATACGGGTTGAGCCACTGATGGACCATGCATTCTGTGGGAGCGAGCTTGCTCGCGATAGCGCCGGATCAGTCGACATCATCGTTGGCTGAAACACCGCTATCGCGAGCAGGCTCGCTCCTACAGGTGATCGGGGGGGGTTAGAGGAGGTTACGATCGGCCACCGGCTCGATCTGCGCCCAGTGCGAAGTGTCTTCACGGTGCTCGCGCAAGTACGGCAACACCGCCGCCAGCAACGGCGCCTTGAACGCCTCCTGGAAGCGATGGGCCAGGCCCGGAATCAGGATCAATTGGCTGCCTCGCAGATGCGCCGCCAGATGCACCCCGTGCATCACCGGCAACAACGGGTCGGCCGTGCCATGCACCACCAGCGCCGGCACCCGCAACTGATTGAGCAGGGTCACCCGGCTCGGTTCGGCGAGAATGGCCATGATCTGGCGTTTTACGCCTTCGGGATTGAACGCCCGGTCATAGGACAGCGCCGCCTGATGCAGCAGCACCTGGCGATCATCGGTGACCATCGGGCTGCCCAGCGCCGCCAGCAAGTCGGCCTGTTGCTCCAGGGCCACTTCGCGGCTCGGCGCACCGCGCCGGGACAACAACTGCACCAGCGCCGCACTCGGTGCCGGCAAGCCTTCGGCGCCGGAGGTAGTCATGATCAGGGTCAGGCTCTCGACCCGTTGCGGCGCCATGGCCGCCATGTGCTGGGCGATCATCCCGCCCATGCTGGCGCCCAACACGTGGAATTGATCGATGTGCAGGGCGTCCATCAAGCCCAGGCCATCGTCAGCCATGTCCGTCAGCGAGTACGGCGACGACACCGGCAATCCGAGTTTGTAGCGCAGCACTTCGAAGGTCAGGTTGGCTTCGGCCGGTGCTTGCCGCCAAGTCGACAGGCCGACATCGCGATTGTCATAACGAATCACCCGGAACCCCTGCTGGCACAGGGCGACCACCACCTCGTCCGGCCAGTGAATCAACTGCCCGCCCAGGCCCATCACCAGCAGCAATGCCGGATCGGACGCACGGCCGATGCTCTGGTACGCCAGGCTTACCTGGGCCAGATCCACCCGTTCGGTCGGAACATTGACGTCGCAACGAGAAGCCGCCAAGGACGGCAGGCCGAACAACAACGCGGCCAAAAATACGATTCGTGAAAAGAATGAAGCGCCCATGAAAAAACACCAAAACGCAGAACCCCAGTAGAGCGCGAGTCTGATGAAGTTTGTTCAAGCGCGCTGCCACAGTTGCGTGACAGTTTGATGAATGTCGCTGAATGGTCGGTGCGGTAACTATGTAGTGCCAATGGCCCGCTGGAGTTTCCTTAAATGGCTCAACCAAGGAGTAGATCCACTGCTCCCCGTACACCGAGCCATACTGCCATGACCGATAGACTGCTCTTCGACCTGCCCTTCCCGGCGCAGGCTGTCATACCACCCTTTTCCCCGTTGCCGTCCCTCCCCGACGAAAGCCTGTTTCTGAAAGCCTCGGCACGCTGGCGGGACAGCAGCCAGGGCTTGCGCGAGCTGATGGCCGACAGTCCGGGAATCCGCGACACGCTCGATCAACTGCTCAAACAGGAACTGGATCTGGACGGGCAACAGGCCGGCTTGCTCTTCGTCGCCACGGATGAACAGCCGGAACATTTTGTCAGCTTTACCCAGGCCTGCGCCTTCGTCCTGCAACACCCGACGCTGGAGACAACACTGGATCAGGGCTGCACAGTGACCGGCCTGGATCAAGCCCACACCTTGTCGTCCCTGACCCCGCTGCAAATGCTCGAACGACTCAAGACGCTTGACCCGGTACAGGCACACAGCGAACGCTGGGTAACCTTCTGGGACAAGCGTGCTGCCGGCACTGCGGTGTCGCGAAAAGAACGGGCCACGCAGCTGTACCGTCAACATTTCGAGGCGGCCGCTCACTTGGCATTGGCCCGAAAAACCCTGACGGCAGAACAGTTCAAACCCCTGCAACTGCTCATCGACCCGCCCGCCGGAGCGCTGACACTGGACAACCAGCCCGTCCACACCGAGCAACTGGCGCTGATCTTGAGCAACGGCAGCAAAATCAAACCCAAAGGTGCGTGGGTCATCAGCGTGGGGGACCCGGCAACGGTCGCCCAATGGCTGTATCTGCCCAGCCGGCCCGTCGCCATCCAGCGATTCAATACCCGCAGCGACATGGAAACCTGGCTGTCCCTGCAGACACTCGTTCCCACCGGCTTGCCCACCGACAACATTCGTTATGAATACACCGCCCAGACAGACCCTATGGTCGTGGGTGCCAGCGGGCTGTTTGCGGACCTGTCGCAGTCCCAGGTCACCGCCCTGCGTCATGGAACGCCCGGTAAATCCGGGCTGGCGGCGCATGGCGCGCAATCGCTGGTCCAGGCTGACCGGACCGATCAGCAGCGCAGCCACCTCACCGTCTTCGCCTCACCCCCCAAGCTGGAAGGGGTCGATGACGCTGCCGAGACCGATCAAACATCACTGTTCGGCAGCCTCTATCCCGATATCCCCTGGTCCTTGCGCCAGTCGACACTGAAAAAACAGCGCGATGCACTCGAAACACTGATCGAAGAGGCTGGCGAGGGTGAGGGCCTGAAACCGTTCAAGGACTCGCTCAAAGCCCTGGAAACCGCTGAACAAGCGGCCGACAAGGCTGCTTCTGGCTTGCTGAATCGGTCGCGAGTAGCGGATCTGGTCACCTTCCAGAGTGAGTTCACCGCCCTGCACAGCGCCCATAAGGCTGGATTGCACGCCGAGGCTGCGCTGCAATCAACCCTCAAGCAAATGGACGACTATGATTGCAGTCTGCTCAAGGCCCTGCTGGATACTCCCGACGATCCCGGCCCCGACGCAGTGGCGGCCAGCATAACTCTGTCAATGAGCCAACAGGACGGCGACAAGACCACGGTCAACACTCAGGCACTCAACGGCGCATTTATCGTGACCCGAGCGGATGCGCTGACCGAAGCCGACTCACCGCACAGCGTGCTGCTCTACTGGATCGGCACCGGTGGTGGCCTGCAACGGTTCGCCAACCGTCGCGAGCTGGAACGCCAGGTATTCAAGATTCACGATCGAAATACCGGGCTGACGGTGCTGCTAAAAAAAATCACCGGCGACGCGCTCTTGTATGGCCTGGATCAATTGACCAGCGGCTTCGAAGAACAGGCCGGTGCAATTCGCCAGCGTCACGTCGGAGCGGCCGCGGACGCTCAAAGGGACGAACAGCTGGAGATATTGCGTAAAAAAACACTCGCCACCTTGCAGGTTCCAGTGCACGCCGCCAGAAACCTGGCCTTCGCCCATCTGCAGGAGCAACGCCAAAGCGCGACCCTGGCATCCAACCTGCCCGGCTGGCTCAGCAAACTGACCGAGGACGATCGTAACGGACTCAGGAGCCTGATCGAGACCTATATCCCGGCGATGAAACGCAGCCACGCGCTGATGACCATCGCCCTGGAATCGCGCGATGACTTCACGCGCAAACACTTGCATGCCCGTCTGCGCAAGGATTTCTCGATCGAGGGCAGTTTCGATGTGCAGATCGATTTGCCTGATTCGGTGAAATGGGAAAAGCGATTCGATCCCGCGCCTGGACATTCCGGCTACAAACTCGCACTGATTCCCAGCACCACACGCAGCAAAATGGCCCTGGATGAGTTGGCTCAACTCAACATCGACAACACCCCGTCGATGAACCTGGAGCCGCTTTCACTGCAACTGGGCTTCATGCGGGTGGAGGTCACGACGGCGGATGCAACCGAGCGTCAGACCCTGACCAGCGGCATTACCCGTGACTATCTGAAACGCGTCCTGCCGGAACTCGATTTGCCCAAGACCTATGAACAACTGATCCACGACGCTTTCATGGGGGCGACCACCGAGCCCGTTTTCGTCAGGGAGCATCGCCGTGAAAGCCTGATCGAACCTTGGGCACTGATGCTGAAGCTGCAAGGCGAATTCGCCCGCCTGCAACAACACATCAACCAGAACGACCTGAATATCCTGAAGATCGCCATCGACGCAAGCACCTCCCAAGCGTGGAAAGCCGATGGCAAGCGCATCGTATTGCTGCCGGCCTGCTTGACCCCGGGTGGCAAGGACACGCCCAATGAAGGCTCCGTCACCTTGTCGGGCGTGACCTTCATCGAAGAACAGATCAGCGGCGTAACGTTGCTGTACCTGCCCGACAGCCCCGACGACCAATTCCTGCGTCACTACGACAGCCTGGAAGCGGCGCGCAAGGCCCTGTTCAATCTGTGCCTGCATGACAAATGGGTCACCTACCTGGCGGGCCGGGCCTTGCAGGGCAGCGTGCCGGCTCATGAAAGCCGCATCAAACAGGCCATGCTGAAAAACTTCGACGCAATGATCGGTGTTGGCGTGAGCTGGCCGGCGACCACCTCACTGGCCGCCCATCTGCTCAATGCGCATATGGGGCGCCTGATCGAGGCCCATCGCGGCACATCCCGCTCCAACGATGCACTGTACATGGAGCGTCACGCCTTGAAAGGCCCGCGCGCCTTCAATTACATAAAAATGGCGATGGGAATGCTGCCTTTCATTGGCAGCGCTTTCGCCCTCTACGATGCCTGGACCAGCGCGAACCAGGCGGTGGCGGCCTTTTTGCGCGGAGAGGTGGGAGATGGCCTGGCGGAAGTCGAATCGATGCTGGTGTCGCTGATCGACGCCGCCATGGATCTGTTGCCCGGTGAAGCAGCATTCTCGGTCGGCTCCAAGGCGGCTCGCTCACTGACGCGCACTCGCCAGCTGCATAAGTTAGCCAGGCATGGAGCCGCGATGCATGGCATCTCGCAGCGCCAGGCCCGACATGTCGTGGCACGCTTCGCCGGTTACGACTATGAAAAACCGATCTCGCTCAGCGGTTTGCAGCCAGCCGCTCACGGCCTCTACCGTGGCATTTACCGGCATGTCGACGGCGACTTCATCGTGCGCCAAGGGCGCATCTTTCAGGTTGAACTCAGCAAGGACTCACGCAATTGGCGCTTGTTCGGTAACGCCCAAAAAACCTACAAACAGCCGATTGCCCTGGATGAAACAGGTCATTGGGATACCTGGTTCGGGGTCTACGGGACGACCTTCGAAGGCGGCGGGCTTGGTGGAGGTCAAGTGTTCGGGCTGCTGGCAGATTCGCTCGATCAGGTCTGGCCGCAGGTCATTCGCGAACGGTTGCCGCGCTGGTGGGCCGATCAAAGATTTCGCCGCCAACATCAGTTGACCGAGACAGCCGATGATCTTGCTTACCAACTTGATGCCCGAATCAAGAAAAACAATGAAACGATCGACCAATACCACGAAGCCGCGGCAGAAAATCGCCCGGCATTGATGCCCGCTGTCGAAGCCGTGTGTATCAGCGATATTGAAACAGCCACCCGCCGATACGACGCGCTGGTTGAGTTGGAACCGCTGACTCAAGCAAGAAAAGAGCGCACCGTGATCGAGGGGCAAAGCAGCACCGCCTGGTTGATAGCGGATCGCTACAGACAACGAGCGATTTTTGCCTCCCACAGTAGCATCCCGTTGACGCAACGGATTTCCGTGCTGAGCGCGAAACTGGACGAGTTACCAAGGGAGGCACTCAGCCAGCGTTTGAGCTTACTGGAGGAAATCCGCAAATTGCGCATGGAGTTCGTACGCAAGCTGGATCAAATGGAGGTATTCAAGGGCGATGTCAACCGTTGGTACGATCGCATCCGCATCAAAAAAGACAAAGACTGCATAAGGCGCGATGTCGAGCATTTGAACGCAAAGCTCAGTGAAAGCAATGTGGTTTATCTGAGAACCGCCAACTACCTGGAAATTGTCAAACACTACGCCAGGACCAGCGATACCTCCTGGCTTTACCTGCAAGGACAGACGCAGGAGCTTCGTGCCAAGGTCGATCGCGCCTTGTATACGCAAGACAGCCTCCCGGAAGTGAGCGTCACGCGGGAACAACGTAACCAGATCCTCCAGGACTGCATTACGCTGTACACGCAATTTCGTCGCGAAATGAAAATCTGGACCACCAGCTACCCGCAACATTTCCATATGGAGGCGGTTGAACCGTTGCTGAGCGGAATCGAAAAGATGACTGAGTGGGCCCGCAAGGGTATTGATCAACCCGCCCCGGCGGCACCTGCGGGGAAAATCGAGAAGAAGGTCTTCCCCACCGAAGACAACCAGTGGCTGATCGGAGTTGAAAAGTGGGACAAGAAAAAGACAAAGCGGCATTTCGAAGTAAACGAGGGGGAAGTCTGGGAACCAACCGGTGATGGCAAGTTCCGCCAGTTGAATCCGACGGTCGAAACACCGGCACCGGTTCCAATGGATCTTGCAACGCTGGTGGACGAAGCCCAAAAGCGCCTGGATTTTCAGCCAACGTATCAGTCCAGGGTTGATACCTATGCCGATCAAGACATGCTCCCGGTTGACCTGGAACACATGATGGTCAGCGAAGCAGGCGAACTCAGCCGCCGCGCCGATCGCATCCAGGCGATAGATGCTCAAAACCCACTCATTCGACAGCTGCGCGACAAGGCCGGAGCACTTACAAATACCGGACGGGAAATGCGCACCCGGCAGTCGCTGACCACCAAAAAACCCACGGATGGGATGCTCGAAGATCTGCTCGATCAGAACGCCGTCGACATCCGTAAAACCAGCCAGCTCAAGAACCTCGGTAAACGCAAGGACGGTCGCAACGACTACATGCAGGAATACGAAATCTGGGATCTTACGCTCGAGCCTGCCGCAATACTGTGGTATGCGCACTTTCATTACTCCAGCGCAACGCCGGCGCTGCGACAATTCGAGAAAGCTCACTTGAAGCTGCCTGCGCACCGGTTTCTGACTCATGCTGACAACGCGGACCTACCCTACGCGGATATCGGTAAACGGTCAGGTGTCGTTGCTCACTTCGAAGGGCTTTGAGTCCTGCGTCCAGTCATCCTGGAATGTTCGCTGATCTAAAAAACCGTTGAGCAGGAAAGCTCAACGGTTTTTTGTCCATGATGAATGTTTGCTCCATAAAAGTTGCTGTAAAACATGGCGACATTGTCGACACTCAAGCCAACATGAGACAAACTCAACCTTTTCGTATTGATCACAAGTTTCACTCATGGAGCCACCGGTGCTTGAAATCCGTCACCTGAAGACCCTGCACGCCTTGCGCGAAGCTGACAGCCTGGTGGATGCGGCCGATCGCCTGCACCTGACCCAGTCGGCCCTGTCTCACCAGTTCAAAGAACTGGAAGAGCGCATGGGCATGCCGTTGTTCGTGCGCAAGACCAAACCGGTGCGGTTCACCAGCGCCGGTCTGCGCCTGCTGCAATTGGCCGACGCCACCCTGCCGCTGTTGCGCGCTGCCGAGCGCGACATCAGTCGCCTGGCCGGGGGCACCGCTGGTCGCCTGCACATGGCCATCGAATGCCACAGTTGCTTCCAGTGGCTGATGCCGACCATCGACCAGTTCCGCGATGCCTGGCCGGAAGTCGAGCTGGACCTGGCCTCGGGCTTCTCTTTCGCCCCGCTGCCGGCCTTGGCCCGTGGCGATCTGGACCTGGTGGTGACCTCCGACCCGCTGGATCTGGCCGGGATCACCTATGTACCGCTGTTCACTTATGAAGCGATGCTCGCGGTGGCCAATCAGCACCGCCTGGCCAGCAAGGCCTATATCGTCCCGGAAGACCTGCTCCCGGAAACCTTGATCACCTACCCGGTGGAACGGGATCGGCTGGACATCTTCACCCGCTTCCTCGAACCCGCCGACATCGAACCGGCCCAGGTCCGCACCTCGGAGCTGACGGTGATGATGATGCAACTGGTGGCCAGCGGTCGCGGCGTGTGCGGCATGCCCCATTGGGCACTGCATGAGTACAGCTCACGGGGCTACGTGAAAGCCAAGCGGCTGGGTGAGAAAGGTTTGTTCGCGACGTTGTATGCGGCAATCCGTGCCGACATGCTGGATGCACCGTACATGCGCGACTTCTTGCTGACGGCCAAGGACACGTCGTTTTCGACATTGGATGGGGTTAGCGCAGTTCGATAGAGCGACACATATCCCTGTGGGAGCGAGCTTGCTCGCGATSGCGGTCTGACATTCAACATCTGCATTGACTGACACGCCGCCATCGCGAGCAAGCTCGCTCCCACAGGGTATTGTGGTGTTCTTAGAGCTCGCGCCACATGTGGATCTTGTCGAAATAATCCTCCCCTACCCGCACAGCCATCGGTTCCAGGCCGAACTGGACGAAGCCGCAGCGCTGGTAGAGGTTGAACGCGGCATCATTGCCGGCGGTGACGGTCAACTGGATCAGGCGCAAACCCGCATGGCTCTGCGCCTCGGCCAAGGCAGCCTGAACCAGCAGATAGCCGAGCCCGCGCTGGCGGACCGTCGGCGAGACGTACATGCCAAATAGCGTCACCTTGTGCAGGGCCTTTTCCCTTGGCTCGAACGCGAGGCCGACGATGCCGGCCAACCGGCCTTCCTCAAACGCCCCGAGCACCACGTCCAGCTTGCCGCTCAGGCGCGACTCCCACCAGCTCAGCGGCATCACCGCTCGCTCGCGCACACTCGAGGTGAAGGCCTGCGGGTGCAAGTCGTAGGCTTCGAGCATCAGCGCCCGGTAGTCCAGGGCATGGCTGACATCCAGGCGTTCGATCCACATGCTCAAGCCATCCGTTTTTGCTCAAGCATCAGCCGCAGCGCCAGTGCCGACAATACGAAGCCCATGAAATAGCGCTGCATCGCCAGCCAGGACGGATTGTTGACGAACCAGGATGCAACGCGGCAGCGGCAAAAATCAGTAGGTCCTGAAGGCGGGATCATGGGCGAGGTCCTTTGCGTGATGATCAGGCGATCGCGGTCAGCGATGCCCGATAAAACGGCAGGATCAGGTCCCGTGTCAATGGCGCCAGGCTGACACCGCCATCGGTGGCGGGGTCGATCCAGATCACTTCTTCGATCTCTGCTTCCGGGGTGACATCTGAATCAATATTCAGCTGAAAGAGTTCGGCGTGTACGACAAAACCCGGCTCGTTGGCGGCCGGTGCCGAGAAGTGACCGAGGTAAACGGCCTGCGCCGGGTCGATGTCCAGACCCAGTTCTTCTTCCAGTTCCCGGGCCAGGGCGTGGACCGGCAATTCATGAGGCTCGATCTTGCCACCCGGCTGCATGAACGCCGTGGTGCCGCGCTTGCGCACCAACAGTGTGCGGCCATCAGGGCCGATCAGCAGGGCGGCGGCAATGCGGATGAGCCTGGAATGATTGAGTGAAACATTTATAGAAGAAGACATCGCTGACCACAGGTCCATGTTGAGGGATGCACAGAATCCCATGCCTTCAAAACTCGGCCAAGAGTGAATCCGGAACTCTCCGCCAACAAGCCCGGAAATTTCCCACGAGCGACTTTGGTAGCGTGTTCTGCCGATCTTCACCGGTCAATCGCCCTCCGCCGCCACTGGAACGCCTCGCATGTCTGACATTTCTACGCTGAAAGAAAAAATCAACACCAAGACGTTTACTCTCCTTCTACTGGGACTATTGTCTGGTGGGCTCTATATAAATGTCTGGATGTACAAAACCTTCACGGCACTTGAGGAGGTCACTCACATCAAGACGATGAGCCCGGCTTTATTTGCCTTCTATCTGATCATCATGGGTTTTATCGGAACTCTCGGCCCGGTACCTCACGACGATGCATCCGTCCTTATAGGTGTTCTGTTCATACTATATTTACTGCTGACCCTGCTCTGGTGTTTCCGTGTACGAAGGGTGTTAAAGGCATATGCCTTGGCTGAACACAACTTCGAACTGCGCATGAACCTGGTCTATATCGGACTTTTCACCTTCTACTACGTCAACTACTGCATCAACACCCTTCCCCGTGACAAGCAAAAACACGAACAACAACAAGCCACTCATGCTTGAGACAAAAAAGGCGAACATCCTTGAGGATGTTCGCCTTTTTTTTGCACTTCGCTGCGTGATCAGCTCATAAGCTGTTCGCTTACGCCGCTTCCTGGAAATCCATCTCCGGCGGCTGCCGACGGAAACCACCGGTCAACACTGCCAGGTACACCACGCCAATCGCCAGCCAGGTCAACCCCAGGTACACCGCCAGATGATCGAGGCTGACCATCAGCCACAAATCCGCCGCYAGGCCGATGAACGGAAACAGCAGGAACAGCACGAATTCGCGCGCACCTTTTTTCTCGCCACCGATCCAGTAATGGAAGATCACCGACAGGTTGACCAGGCTGAACGCCAGGAACGCACCGAAGTTGATGAACGAGGTCGAGGTGGTGACGTCCAGTTTCAGTGCCAGCAACGCCACCACTGCGCACAGCAGGATGCTGTTGATGGGCGTGCCGAAGCGTTCGTGTAAGGTGCCGAAAAACGCTTTTGG
The DNA here is from genome assembly GCF_056400405.1 of Pseudomonas sp. P5_B3. NCBI lineage: Bacteria > Pseudomonadati > Pseudomonadota > Gammaproteobacteria > Pseudomonadales > Pseudomonadaceae > Pseudomonas > Pseudomonas sp. P5_B3. The sequence goes on from NZ_JBFULI010000017.1 coordinate 47,625, forward strand.
CAACACGCCGTCGCGGCCCATGGCATACAGCAGCCGCGAACCGCTGGCTTGGGCCGACAGGCCCGAGGCGAACTGGCCGACGATCAGGCCGATCAGGAAGATCGATACGAACAGGTCGCCACCGATGTTGCGGGCAATTTCGTAGGCCGCCGAGTCGACGTTGTCGAACTGGAACGACGGATGAGCAATCTGCACAAAGTACGAGACACCGACGAAAATCAGCCCGCCGATCAGGGTGATCAGCATAATCGCCCGGGGAATGGTGCGGCGTGGATCGCGGGTTTCTTCGGTCAGGGTGCTGACCGCGTCGAAGCCGAGGAACGAGTAGCAGGCGATGGCCGCGCCGCTCATGATCAACGGCATCTGCATGTCACCATTGAAGAACGGTTTGATCGACCACAACGGCGTGCTCGCATCGCCGCCGACGTAATGCACGCACAACGCGACGAAGGCGATCAGCACCAAAAACTGCACCAGCATCAGCAAGGCGTTGATGCCGTTGGCCAGTTTCAGGCCGACGATGTTGATCGCGCTGGTGATGCCGATGAACGCCAGCACCCAGACCCACTGCGGCACGGCCGGGAATGCGGAGTTGAGGTAGGCCGCACCGATCAGCCAGATCGCCATCGGCAGGAACAGGTAATCGAGCAGCACCGCCCAACCGGCGATGAACCCGAGTTTCGGGCTGATGGCCTTGCGCACATAGCTGTAGGCCGAGCCGGCCACCGGGAACGCCGAGGCCATGCGCCCGTAGCTCATGGCGGTGAAGAACATCGCCACCAGCGCMGCGAGGTACGCGGCCGGCACCATGCCGGCGGTGGATTGGGCGAGGATGCCAAAGGTGCCGAGTACAATGATCGGCGTCATGTAGGCGATGCCAAACAGCACCACCGACCCTAATGACAGGGTGCGTTGCAAACGAGCCATGAGCGACTACTCCGGATTTTATTGGATTTATGGCAGAGCCGAGTTCGGCGCAAGTTACGGGTGTTGCGTTGTTGTTCTAGGGTGAATGGTCAAACAGGTGTGTCGTCTGTCAGGCCCCCATCGCGAGCAAGCTCGCTCCCACAGGGGTCTCCTGTGGATTCAGATTTTGTTAATGACACAAATCCTGTGGGAGCGAGCCTGCTCGCGATGGCGGCAGCCCGGTCGACAAGTAATCCGGATCAGCGCGCTGGAATCAGCAGCTCGCGCAATCCGGATGCATGCTCAACCACCTCCCCCGGCAATCTCAGCCGCTGATCATCCAGATAGCGATAATCCTGGCGCGCCGCCGTCAACCGGTTCAGGTCCAGTTCGACCGCAAACTGCCCTTCCTCGCGTCCGGCTTCGAACAACAAGGTGCCCAGCGGATCGACCAATGCGCTGCCGCCGGCAAACAACAAACCACCGTCACCCTCTTGCACCCGGTTGACCATCAGCGCAAACGCCTGGTTTTCCTGGGCGCGGGCCATGATCGCGGTGCGGTGGGTCGGGCCGTACGGGTCCATGTTGCCGTTGGTGACGATCAACAGTTCGGCACCCAATTGCGCCAGGGCGCGGGCGCTTTCGGGGAATTCGATGTCGTAGCAAATCAGCAGGCCCACACGCACGCCGTTGAACAGGCAAGTGGCGTAGCGATCGCCCGCCTCGTAGACACCGCGATCCGAAGCCCACAAGTGAGTCTTGCGGTATTTCAGCGCGATGCCCTCTGGGGTGATCAGCAACGTGGTGTTGTAGAAACGGCCGTTGTCGTTTTCGGCCATGCCGATGGCCACGGCGATATTGCGCTGGCGGGCGGCGGCGATCACCGCACTGACAGACGGGCCGTCCAGCGCCTCGGCCACCTCGGCCACGGACTCCGCCGAAGGGAAGCCCATCAAGTGGCCTTCGGGGAACAGGATCAGTTGCGTGTCGGCTGCGCACGCAGCCATCGCCGCCAGGGTGCGTTCGAGGTTGTAGGCCGTATCGTTGTCACGGCCTGCCAATTGGGCGAGTTCGACCTTCATGGGTATTCCTTGTCATGGGCCGGGCGGCAGAAAGATTGCCCGGTCGGTGTCTGTGCGCCAGTATGCGCAGCAAGCAACCGGGCGGGGAATTACGCCGCTGGGGTAACACGATAGGGGTAGATGCATGACACTCTCGTTGGACGACATCGCCTGGCACCGCTCGGTGGGGCAACTGATCGACGCCCTGGACAAGCCCAATTTCTGGACCCAGCTTGTACGCCTGCTGGACCAGTACGTGTCCTTCGACAGCTGGGTGGCCCTGCTTTTCAGTGCCGATCAGCGCCCGCAGGTGTTCGCCGAGTGCCCCGGCGAGGATGGCAGCCCTGATCAACTGTTCCAGGATTACCTACGCGGCCTGTACCTGCTCGACCCGTTCTACATCGCCTGCCGCGAGCAATCACGCACCGGGCTGTATCGCCTTTCGGAAGTGGCCCCGGAGCACTTCGAGCTGACCGAGTATTACCAACGCTACTTTCGTCTTAATGTGGTGGCCGACGAAATCCAGTTCAATTGTCAGCTCGAAGGCGACCGCACGCTGTGCCTGTCGCTGGGCAGCACCCAGCGCTTCAGCGGCCAGCAGATCGCCTTGTTGTCGTTGATCCAGCCGTGGGTGCTCGGCCTGTTGCGCCAGCGTCTACCCTATGAAATCAACGAAGTCGTGGCCCTGGCCCCCGCACCGCCGCAAGCTGATTGGCGGGTACAACTGGAGGCCTCGGTGCAGCAGCTCAAAGGTGCGCAGTTGACGGCCCGGGAGCTGGATGTCGGGCGCTTGATGCTCAGCGGTTGCTCCAGTAAAGAAATCGCCCGTAAGCTGGAAATCTCGGTCGAAACCGTGAAAGTCCACAAGAAACACATGTACAGCAAGCTGGGGATCAAGTCCCAGTCCGAGCTGTTTTCGATTTTTCTGCAGGCACAAAATGCCTGAATGACCTGTGGAGCACTTTGCTTTTATGTGGGAGCGAGCTTGCTCGCGATAGCGGTGGTTCAGTCGCTATCAATACTGAATGAAAGACCGCCATCGCGAGCAAGCTCGCTCCCACAGTGTTTTGTGTTTAGCCAAATTTATTGAGTCCGAACCCAAGGAAACCGTATGAGCCTGTCACTCCTGAGCCGCTACGCCTTCTTTGCCGTCTGCGTGATTTTCACCCTCGCCAGCCTGCCGTTTCTTGAATATGAATGGCTCTGGCCGATAACCGCCGTCACCGCCGTCCTCAGCCTGATCGGCCTGTTCGATCTGCTGCAAAGTCCCCACGCGGTGCGCCGAAATTACCCGATCCTCGGCAATATCCGCTACCTGGTCGAAGGCATCCGCCCGGAAATCCGTCAGTACCTGCTCGAATCCGACAGCGACGCCCTGCCCTTCTCCCGGGCCCAGCGCTCGCTGGTCTACTCCCGGGCCAAGAATGAAACCGCCGACAAACCCTTCGGCACGCTGATTGACGTGTATCAGTCGGGTTTCGAATTCATCGGCCATTCCATGCGCCCCGCGCCGTTGAGCGACCCGAGCAGTTTCCGGGTCACCGTCGGCGGGCCGCAGTGCACCCAGCCGTATTCGGCGTCGGTGTTCAATATCTCGGCCATGAGTTTCGGCTCGCTCAGCGCCAACGCCATCCGCGCGTTGAACCAGGGTGCCAAGCTGGGTAATTTCGCCCATGACACCGGCGAAGGCAGCATCAGCCCCTATCACCGGGAAAACGGTGGCGATCTGACCTGGGAACTGGGTAGCGGTTACTTTGGCTGCCGCACCAGCGACGGTCGCTTCGACCCGGAACGCTTCGCGGCGCAAGCCCGGACGCCCCAGGTGCGGATGATCGAAATCAAGATGAGCCAGGGCGCCAAGCCCGGCCATGGCGGCATCCTGCCCAAGCACAAGGTCACCAAAGAAATCGCCGAAACCCGCGGCATCCTGATGGGCGAAGACTGTGTGTCACCGTCACGCCACAGCGCGTTTTCCACACCCATCGAAATGATGCATTTCATCGCACAACTGCGCGAACTGTCCGGCGGCAAACCGGTGGGCTTCAAGTTCTGCCTCGGCCATCCGTGGGAGTTCATGGGCATCGCCAAGGCCATGCTGGAGACTGGCATCCTCCCGGACTTCATCGTCGTTGACGGCAAGGAAGGTGGCACCGGCGCCGCACCCGTGGAGTTCACCGACCACATCGGCGTGCCGATGCGCGAAGGCCTGCTGTTCGTGCACAACACCCTGGTGGGCCTGAATCTGCGGGACAAGATCAAGCTCGGCGCCAGCGGCAAGATCGTCAGCGCCTTCGACATCGCCAGCGTGCTGGCCATCGGCGCCGATTGGGCCAACTCGGCGCGCGGCTTCATGTTCGCCATCGGCTGCATCCAGTCGCAGAGCTGCCACACCAATAAATGCCCGACCGGCGTCGCCACCCAGGACACCTTGCGCCAGCGCGCACTGGTGGTACCGGACAAGGCCCAGCGGGTTTACAACTTCCACCGCAACACCCTCAAGGCCCTGGCGGAAATGCTCGCCGCCGCCGGCCTCGAACATCCGTCGCAGCTATCGGCCAAGCACCTGGTACGACGCATGTCGGCGACCGAGATCAAGTTGTTCTCGCAGCTGCACGTGTTCCTCAAGCCAGGGGAATTGCTGACGGGTGAAGTGAACGGCGAGTTCTATTCGCGGATGTGGCAGATGGCCCGGGCCGACAGTTTCGAGCCGAGTGAAATAGCGGCGGCTTAATGCTCAATTCCATAGCGCTGACAGTCCGAGAGGACTTCAGCGCTCGTCGCCCAGAATAAACAGGCGCGCCTCGACTTCCCCTCCCTTGAGGGTCTGCGTCTGTTTCCACCCCTTGGGAAATGTCACGACTTTTTCCGGCCGGGGCCTGCCGGTCACCCACCAGACTCTTTTGGAACTGAGTTTTACTGTTGCGACATTGTCGAAAAAAATCCAGTCCAAAGTCTGAGGGATAAGAAGCCAGCCACCATAGTTGGAAGGGCCGTCCGAAGCGCCTGTCGGCAATCGGGCGATGTAAAGCCTCGGCTGGATACCCGTGGTGTTGTAGTAATGGAACGGCAAATACCAGTACAAGCCGTCAACGACCAACTCGTCGCCCGCCTCAGCCTCCCTTTTGATGCCATCGGCCAAGGTGTCCAGCCTGGCCATTTTACGAATGAAGGTTCCGTTCAGCCCGTCTTGTTGCGAATACACTTTCTGCAGTCCATGTACTTCCCCCGCAACAAACATGCTCAAGCAGAGGAATGCAATCACAGGGCGTCGTTCAGCCAACCGATCCAGCACAACGGCAACGAACAAAGGCAAACCGGCTGCGGCAAACACCAGGTACCTGGGAACGAAGATCGGAACGGCCAATGACAAGAAAAATACCGTGATGACCGGCACGAAGAAATAGGCGATGACCAGCACGGTCGAGCGGCGACCGGAGCGCCCATATCGCAACGCCATCACACAACAGGCGATTATCACTGCCGAGACAATCAGCCCCCCCCATAACCCGCCATCCGTGGCTGATATCATCGCCACACATTGCGCGATAAAGCTCGGCAACATTTCCCATGTGGTGGGCGTGATCCATTCGAGTCCTTTCATTTTCCACGTCTGGTCAATGAAATGCGATAACCAAGGCGAATACAGCACGACGATCGCGACATTGGCCATCAGCCACTTGCGCACAGGCAACGATGCCGACTCGCCACTGCCCAGCCCCGACCAGTACAGCCAATGCACCAGCACACAGAGCGCTGCAAAGTAGTGCGTGTAGAAAGCCGCCGTCATCAGCAGCACGTACATCACGGGATAGCGTTTGAGTTGCGGTTGCCGACTCCAGCAGACCAGCGCGACCGTGGCGGCCATCAGCCAGAAACCGACGAGCGTGTACATGCGCACTTCCTGGCTGTAACGAACCGAGATCGGCAGCAGCACCAGCAAAACTCCGGCGATACAGGTCGCTCTTCGCGTGGCGAGCAGACTCATCAGTTTGATACACAGCAGCACCGTGCCCACATCCGCCACGGTGCTCAGTCCGCGCACAGCCACCACACTGGCGCCAAACAGCATCGTCCAGTAATGAAGAATCACGTAATACAACGGTGGATGAACGTCTCCCGCCGTGGTGGACCAGATCAATGCCGGCGAACGCTCGCTCAGCATCAGGCTATAGCCTTCGTCGTACCAGATGATCGGGACTGAAATCCCGTGAAATCGAACGATCAGGGCCAGGGTGAACAACGCCAGCACAATCGATGGGTAGACGGCCCAACGCCACTGACGCTCCTGGACATCCTCGGCCAGACGTTCCGTCGCGTTCATACAATTCTCTTCAGTGAGGGTTTGTCGGCCGACTCGTCACTGCTTTTGATGATGTCCTTGATGACATAGCGGGGCCGATGCTTGGACTCCATATAGATGCGCCCGATGTATTCACCGAGGATGCCGATGCCAATCAATTGAACGCCGCCCAAGAACAAAATGGCAGTCATCAGGGACGGATACCCCGGGACATCGTTACCGAAGAGAATCTTGTCCAGAATCATGCAGGCCGCATACACAAGTGCCGCCAGCGAGATGATGCCGCCCACGTAGGACCAAACACGCAATGGCACCGTGCTGAACGAGGTGATGCCTTCAAGTGCCAGGTTCCATAGCTTCCAGATATTGAATTTGCTTTTGCCGGCGGCACGTGGCGCGCGATCGTATTCAATGACTCGCGTATTGAATCCGGCCCATGACAGCACCCCCTTCATGAACAGCTGCTGTTCCGGCAGGCTCTTGATGACGTCAACGACTTTCCTGTCCATCAAGCGAAAATCACCGACATTTTCTTCGATGCGGGTTGAGGCAATCCGATTGAGCAGGTGGTAGAACAGGGCCGCGAAATGGCGTTTGAAATAACCGTCGGCCGAACGATTGCGGCGCTTGGCAAGCACCACGTCAGCGCCATCGGTCCACTCCTTGATTAGACGGGAAATGACACTGACCGGGTCTTGCAAGTCCACATCCATCGGAATGACCGCATCGCCGGTGGCATATTCCAGCCCGGCAAACAGCGCAGGCTCTTTGCCGAAGTTGCGCGAAAAATTAATCAGCAGCACATCGCTGTCCTGCTGAGCGATCGAACTCGCCAGCAATAAAGTGTGATCGGTGCTGCCGTCATTGATGAACAGGATTTCAACCTGATATGGGCTTAGCGAGGATTCCTGGCGCACGGCTTGGTAGAACAGGTCAATCGCCTGTTCCTCATTGAACACCGGAACAATCAACGAGACTTTCATGCGCCACGCTCGCGAAACACCACGTATTTGGAATACAGGAAGCCGAACACCAGGCTCAACGCGGAAAACAGGGCCACGGTGAACAAACCGTGCAATCGCCAGATGTCGCCCAGATAGCCGACACCCAGGCTCAACGCCCCCATGCCCGAAACAAACAGTAGATAGCCGCCGACCGAGGACCTGGCGGCGAAGGTAAATTGCGCATTCATGTAGAAGGAAAACGAAGCAGCCACGCAGAAGGCCGCCAGGTTGCTGAGTGCCTGGCTAAGGCCGGCCGCCACGCTCAGCAGGAAAAAGACCTGCCAGTGAATCAGGGTGTTGGCGACCCCGATCACTGTGTAACTGGACAGCCCCTTCCACAACAGTCTCATGTGAGACTCCCGTTTTAAGAACGTTGCACTCATTAATATTTCAGCCTGTCCACTGTCACAAATCGCAGGTTTTTGGACCTTTCGGACCAGCGGTTGGGCCTTGGGGCAACGCCCGAGACATCCGGTAATATCCCGGTTTTGCAATTGCCCGCAAATCAGTCCACCCTGCGCGCCGCCGCTTGGGCGCGCGGCCTTTTGTGCCCACGGCCAATCCCATTTTTACCTGCTGTTACGAGCCTGCTGTCATGACGTTAGCGCGCGATCACCGGATCGACTTTTTTCGTGGTCTGGCACTGATCTTCATCTTTTGGGATCACGTGCCCCACAACCCGTTGGGGCAAATCACCCTGCGCAACTTCGGTTTCAGCGATGCAGCCGAGGTTTTCGTGTTCCTGGCAGGTTTCGCGGCCGTGCTGGCGTACGGCAAGGTCCTGGCGCGCGAAGGCGTTCTGATCGCCTGCGTGAAAATCCTGCGCCGGGCGTGGGTGCTCTACGTGGTGCATATCTTCCTGCTGGCGATGCTGATGGGCATTGTGTTTTTCGCCAACAGCCATGTGGAAACACGGGATCTGGTGGAGGAAATGGGCATGCATCACTTCATCAGCAACCCGCAGCAGGCCTTGATCGATGAACTGCTGTTGCGCTTCAAGCCGAACCTGATGGACCCGTTGCCCCTGTACATCGTGCTATTGGCGGGTTTGCCACTGGTGCTGCCCGTACTGGTGCGCAAGGCCTGGGTGGTGGTCGCGATGTCGTTGGCGCTGTACCTGATGGTGCCACTGGCGGGCTGGAACCTGGCGGCCATCAAGGACGGCGTGTGGTATTTCAACCCGGTTGCCTGGCAGTTGCTGTTCGTACTCGGCGGTGCCGCTGCGATTCACAGCCAGCGCCCGCGCCTGCCCGACACTCGCCCGCTGCTACGCCAGCCGTTGTTTGTCAGTGCGGCGCTGTATGTAGTGGTCGCGGGTGTGTTGACTGTCCTGTGGCGTTGGCCAGATCTACACGATGCCGTGGTGCCGGCGAGCCTGAAGAACCTCCTGTACCCCATCAGCAAGACCGACCTGTCCCCCGTGCGCTTGCTGCACTTCCTCGCACTGGCCTACGTCACGGCGAAGCTGATTCCCGACAGCGGATGGACGCAAAACTGGCTGGCGCGGCAAAGTTGCCGCATGGGCCGTTTTTCGCTGGAGATTTTCTGCCTGGGCGTGCTGCTGGCGCCCTTGGCGGACATGGTCAATGCGTTGACCGACGATGCATTTGCCATGCAGATTTTCACGGCGCTGGTGGGGGCCGGATTGATGACGTTGCTGGGAGCGTGGCTGGAATTCAACAAGCGGTTGAGCCGAACTGCTCAGGCAGCCCAAGGATCAACCGCAATATTGTAGGAGCAAGCTCGCTCCTACAACGGTTACGCCTTACGAAGCCGAACGCGCCGCACCTTGCGAAACATTCGTCGGTTGCAGCTTGAACACGTAGAACAGCACCGTCAGCAGCACCAGGAACGCAGGTCCCACATACAGCGCCACGCGGGTGTCCGGGAAGTACGCCATCAGGCCGACCACCAGCACCAGGAACGCCAGCGCCAGGTACGAACTGACCGGGTACAGCCACATACGGTATTTCAGGCCGGCGGCTTCGCTGGCACTCAAGCCTTTGCGGAATTTCAGCTGGGCCAGCAGGATCATCGCCCAGGTCCAGATCGCGCCAAAGGTGGCAATCGCTGTCACCCAGACAAACACCTTTTCCGGCACCAGATAGTTGAGCAATACGCCCAGCAGCAACGCACCAATCGACAGCAGCAACGCACGCCGCGGCACACCATTACTCGACGTCTTGGCAAACCCGGCCGGGGCCTGGCCGTTCTGCGCCAGGCTGTAGAGCATGCGCCCGGTGCTGAAGATGCCGCCGTTGCAGGACGACAGCGCAGCGGTGATCACCACGAAGTTGATGATGCCCGCCGCGGTCTTGATGCCCAGCCGCTCGAAAGTCATCACGAACGGACTGCCCTGGGTACCGATTTCGTTCCACGGGTAGATCGACAGGATCACGAACAACGCGCCGACGTAGAACAGCAGGATCCGCCAGAACACCGAACCGATGGCGTCGGGAATGGTTTTCTGCGGGTTCTTCGCTTCACCGGCGGTCAGGCCGATCATTTCCACGCCGAGGTAGGCGAACATCACCATTTGCAGCGACATCAACACGCCTTGCACGCCGTTGGGCATGAAGCCGCCGTAGGTCCACAGATTGGAAATCCCCAGGGCCACGCCGTCGTTGCCGAAACCAAAGGCGATGATGCCGATGCCGCCGAACACCATCGCAACGATGGTGACGATCTTGATCAGGGCAAACCAGAACTCGAACTCACCGAAGGCCTTGACCGCGATCAGGTTGATCGAGCCCATGCTGATCAACGCACCGAGCGCCCAGATCCAGCGCGGCACGTCGGGGAACCAGATACCCATGTAGACCGCCACGGCAGTGATTTCCGCGACGCAGGTCACCAGCCACAAGAACCAGTAGTTCCAGCCGGTCAGGAAGCCCGCCAACGGGCCGAGGTAGTCTTGAGCATAACGGCTGAACGAGCCGGCGACCGGGTTGTGCACGGCCATCTCGCCGAGGGCGCGCATGATCACCAGGATCGCCAGACCGCCGATGATGTAGGACAACATGATGGCCGGGCCGGCCATTTCAATGGCCTTGGCCGAGCCCAGGAACAGGCCGACGCCGATACAGGCACCGAGTGCCATCAGGCGGATATGCCGCTCGCCGAGTTCACGTTTAAGCGGACCGCCCTGAGCGGTCTCGCCGTTGGGCTGGTGATTGCCTACGGGCATGGGGGACAACCTCGTCTTGTTATTGGATATGACCACCGAGCGGCGAAGCGCGGGCCGATAAGCCATCGCTTCCCGGACCGGCCCCGCCTCATGGGCAACGCCGTCTTGTAGGAAAAACCCGCAAAATCAGTGGGAAAAACGACGCCGAGTATTGCACAACAATGGTGCATCGTCATGCCCCTGCCAAAGCCGTATTTACCCCTTCGACATGTCTAAAACAAGCATTCCAGCCGACTGTTTTGTGGCGAGGGAGCTTGCTCCCGCTCGCCTGCGTAGCAGGCGCAATTCAGCTGATCCCAATATCAGACGAAGCGCAATTACCGGCATTGGGGCCGCTACGCAGCCCAACGGGACGGTGCGGCAATCCGACAAGCTCCCTCGCCACAAAAGATGGCCATTACCCGACGTTTTGCCCTTCACATTTTTTTCACCCTCGCCAACCACCGTCTAAGCTTGAGTCAAGTCCGATCAATCTGCATGAATGGATCAGTCGACTATGGGCGCTTTGTGGCAAACCGATTCGAGTAAAACCGTGGTTCCGACTGAACGAGAGGATGAAGCGCCTGCACCTGAAAAACCCCGGCGTTCCAGGCACGGATGGGGAGCGTTCTGGCTATTGCTGTTGATAATCGCGATAGTCGTGGGGCTGGCGGCGGCGAGGGAAATGCGTACCTCGAAATTCCAGGCCCGGGAAGTCAGCAAATACGCCGCGTCCCTGAGCTATGAGCTCAAACCCGGCCCCAGCGATGCGATTCGCTATCCGGGCGACGGTCCGTTCGATCGGCGGCTGGGCTACAGCTCGCTGGATGAATTCCTGCCGCGCCTGATCAAGCGCGATTTCGTCATTGAGGCGCAAACCCGCTTTTCCCCGGCGCTGTTGAAGTACACTGACAAGGGGCTGTTCGTGCCTTATGCCGAGAAAATCCAGGCCGGGCTGTCGATCACCGATTGCCGCGCAGCGCCGCTGTACCAGTACAACTATCCGCAGCAGCTTTATTCAACCTTTGCCTCGATTCCGCCGGTAGTGGTCAACAGCCTGCTGTTCATCGAGAACCGTTTCCTGCTGGACCCCAGGCAACCTCTGGCCAACCCGGCGGTGGACTGGCCGCGGTTCGGCATGGCGGCGTGGTCACAGGTGGCCAAGATGTTTCACGTACCCGGCCAATCCGCCGGCGGCAGTACCTTGGCCACGCAACTGGAAAAGTACCGGCACTCCCCCGATGGCTTGACGGTCAATGGCGCGGAAAAAATTCGCCAGATGATTTCCGCCACCGTACGCGCCTATCAGGCCGGGCCACAAACACTCGAAGCCCGGCAGAATGTGGTTCGCGATTACCTCAACAGCGTGCCGCTGTCGGCCGTACCGGGCCACGGCGAAGTGCATGGCATGGCTGAGGGCTTGCGCGTGTGGTATGGCTCCGACTTCAACAAGGCCAACGAAGTCCTGACCAGCACAGCAACGGACCCAAAAACCATGGCGGAAAAAGGCCTGGCCCTGCGTGAAATGCTGTCGCTTATGATTGCCCAGCGCCGCCCGTCGCATTACCTGACCAAGGGTCACGATGAACTGGCCGACCTCACCGACAGCCACATTCGTCTGCTGGCGCAAAACAATGTGATCGACGCTCAGTTCGCCGCCGCCGCCCTGGCCAGCAAAGTGATCTATCGCGACTGGGCCACCCAGCCGACCATTCAACCGATTGAAACCAACAAGGGCATCAGTGTCGCGCGCAGCCGTTTGGCCGGCATGCTCAATCGTCCGCTTTACGATCTCGACCGCCTCGACCTGTCTGCCACCAGCACCCTGCAAGGTGAACTGCAAACCGAGGCCACGGCGTACCTGAAAAAACTCGCCGACCCCGCCTACGCAGCCGAAATCGGCTTGATGGGCGAACGCTTGCTGACCCCTACCAGCACCACCCAGGTGCGCTACAGCTTCACCCTGTTCGAACTGACCCCGGACGGCTCGCGGGTGCGGGTGCAGACCGACAGCACCGACCAGCCATTCGACATCAACGAAGGCAGCAAACTGGAACTGGGCTCCACCGCGAAAATGCGCGTGCTGACCACCTACCTGCAAATCATCTCCGAGCTGCACGACAAATACGCCGGCATGACCGTACCGGAACTGAAGAAAGTCGACGTGCCGGATCAGGACCGCCTGAGCCGCTGGGCGGTCGATTACCTGATCGAGACCAAGGACCGCGACCTGCAAAAAATGCTCGGCGCAGCCCTGGACCGCAAGTACTCCGCCAGCCCCGGCGAGGCGTTCTTCACCGGTGGCGGCCTGCATGTGTTCCACAACTTCCGCAAGGAAGACAACGACCGCATCCCGACCCTGCGCGACGCCCTGCGCGAGTCGATCAACCTGCCGTTCATCCGCCTGATGCGTGACCTGGTGCGCTACACCACATACTCCGGCCCGAACAGCAGTGCCGAACTGCTCAAGGACGACCACGACCCGCGGCGCCAGGAATACCTGGCCGAATTTGCCGACCGTGAAGGCACTTCGTTTCTGCTCAAGTTCTGGAAGAAGTACAAGAACAAGGACACCCAGGAGCGGCTCGAGACCTTCCTCGACAGCATGCGGCCGACCCCGATCCGCATGGCCGCCGTACACCGCTACCTGCTGCCACACGCCAGTCAGGCAAGCTTCAATGCCTTCGTGCGCTCGCACCTCACCGGCGCCAAGCTCACGGAAAAACTCACTGACGAGCGTCTCGTGCGGCTCTACGAGGCCTACGGTCCCGGCTCCTACGATTTGCCGGACCAGGGCTTCATCGCCAAGGTTCACCCCCTGGACCTGTGGCTGATGGGCTACCTGCTCAATCACCCCGACGCCAAGTGGGGCGACATTGTCAAAGCCAGCCAGTTCGAGCGCCAGGAAGTCTACAGCTGGCTGTTCAAAAGCCGGCACAAGGGTGCCCGCGACAGTCGCATCCGCACCATGCTGGAGATCGAAGCGTTTCTCGACATCCACCAGCGCTGGCAGAAGGTCGGCTATCCGTTCGACCACCTGGTGCCGTCGCTGGCCACCGCCATCGGTAGCTCCGGCGACCGCCCGGCGGCATTGGCCGAGTTGATCGGCACCATTCTCAACGACGGTGTGCGCATGCCGACCCTGCGTATCGATAGCCTGCACTTCGCGGCCAACACACCGTATGAAACCAAATTGATCAATGACCCGGATGTCGGCAAACGGGTCATGCCATCCGAAGTCGCCACGGCCATGCGCGAAGCCTTGTCGCAAGTGGTGGATGCCGGTACGGCGAAACGGGTGTCCGGCAGTTTCACAACACCCGGTGGCAAACCATTGGCCATGGGTGGCAAGACCGGAACAGGCGATAACCGCATTGAAGCCTTCGGTTCGGGCGGGCGGATCCTCAGCTCTAAATCCATCAACCGCACGGCGACCTTTGTGTTCTACATCGGCGATCATCACTTCGGGACGTTGACCGCGTTCGTTCCCGGCCAATCTGCCGAAACCTTCAAGTTCACCTCGGCGTTGCCGGTGCAAGTGCTCAAAGGCATGGCACCGATTCTCATGCCGTACCTGCAACCCGGCAGCAAAACAGGTTGCTTGCCGACTGAAGTCACGCGGCGTTGACAGAACCATTGCGTTGCACAGGTGGTAATTAATTATTTTTCAGATTCAAATATTCAACGGTTTACCCGCAAAAGACGCCGATTGAGCGCAGTTATTCAGACTTTTTTTTTGAGCCTCGTCCGATAGGCTGATCATCCTTAAAACCAATCAAGGATGATTGCCATGACCGACACCACCACGCCCGCCCAAAACATCGATAAAGGCCGGCACTACGAACTCATCAAGAACACCACCAGCGACCCTTTCAAAACCGCTACCCTCGACAGGGGCCTGGCCCTGGCGGCCACTCCCTTGAAGATGCAACCGTGGTACACCACAACGCCTGCCTCCCTTCATGACAAGCTCAAAGCCGCCAACCTCAAGGCATGGGCCTCGCAAAACAAGGTCGACAAACTGCTCAAGAATCTGCAGGACGTCCGTTCGTTCGCGGCGCCCCTGCTCCAGGCGAAACTCAAGGAACGCTACGGCATCGAGCATGACGTCAGCACGACCTACCTGCGCCTGTACCTGCCCAAGGATTCGCCCTGGTATGCGATTGATGTGAAGGGCGGCGTCACCAGCCGAACCGTCTCCCTGCTGGAGGCGGCACTGCACAACTTCGCCAAGTCCGAAACAGTCCTTGCCGACTCGCAATACATCACCAAACCTGACGATCTCGGGCACTTCGACGTCATTGCGATCAAGGACAAAATGACCATCAGCCAGTTCCAGGCGCTGTGCCGGGAACTGGACATCGGCGCGTTGTACAAGGAGCACCTCGAAAAGTATCTGCTTCCCGGCGAACCCGTGGCCGAAGCCGTCACGAAGCTCAAGGTGACCGAAAGCCAGAAAGACGCCCTCGCCGCCGCCGCGCAACTGGCGTTGATCCTCGGCGATATCCAGTACGACGCCTACAAGCTGATGCTGAGCCTTGCCCAGGATAAAGAACCTCAGTTGCTGCTCAATGGCCGAAAAATGCTCTGCGGCGACCTGTCGTTGCTGGAGACTCGTTTGACCGGCATTCTCCTGCTGATTCCTGCCGTGAAGGACAGCCGGGGGGTTCAACGACTGATTGCCTATGTGCCCCATGATCCGGATCACCCGCTCAAGGAATACGACTCCTTCAAAGCATTCATGGATGAATTGACCCGTCAGTTGCGCGAAGACAAGGTCGGCGCCTCATCGAAGCAGCGGTATCGACAATTTTTCAGTCAATTCATCGATCAGCAGCAACGCGGGCATTTTTTCGCCGATCTCGATCAATGCTTGGTAACGGTCAGGTGGCATGAGAAAGACGACAAGACGGATCAACGCCCCACCT
This sequence comes from Pseudomonas sp. P5_B3, assembly GCF_056400405.1. Lineage (NCBI taxonomy): Bacteria > Pseudomonadati > Pseudomonadota > Gammaproteobacteria > Pseudomonadales > Pseudomonadaceae > Pseudomonas > Pseudomonas sp. P5_B3. The sequence goes on from NZ_JBFULI010000017.1 coordinate 62,990, forward strand.
GGCGCGAAGACCCTGCATCCAGTCCGCACCTGCAGTTTCAGCACCTGCCGGTGTCCCGGGATTACTGGACACATGCCTACCAGCAAAAGCTCAACAAGATCCTCAACGACGCGCAGGAAATCGCCGTGTCCACCGCCGACACGGACAGCAAGGCGCGCTGGGCCTGGTGGGACAACTTCAAGAAAATCGTCTCGGATATTTTCAATGTCGCGTTATTGATTGCCACCCCTTTCGTGCCGGGGCTGGGCGAGCTGATGATGGCCTACACCGTTTATCAAATGACCACTGACGTCATCGAAGGGATCGTCGATCTGGCCGAAGGCCTTGGTCTTGAAGCGGCCGAACATGTGATCGGCGTGGTCACGGATGTGATTCAACTGGCGGCGTTTGGTGCGGGTGCTGAAATCGGCAGCGCTTTCAAGTTGAAACTGTCACCACTGGTCGACGGCATGAAACCGGTCACGCTGCCTGACGGCAAACAAACGCTGTGGCACCCGGACCTCGCCCCTTACGAACAAAAAAGCCTCACCCTGACGCCCGATTCGAAACCCAACGAACACGGACTGCATCAACACGCCAATCAGCACATCCTGCCACTGGACGACAACCTCTACGTCGTCGAAAAGGCTTCGCAAGAGCCGAGCATCACGACTCACCGTGTCAAACATCCCACGCGCCCCAATGCCTATTCGCCCACGGTCGAACATAACGGTCACGGCGCCTGGGTGCACGAGGCGGAAAATCCGGGTAACTGGGAAGGCGACACATTGATGCGCCGCCTCGGGCACCGTGTCGATCGCTTCTCGCCCACGCAACGGGAGCAGATCCGCATCAGCAGCGGCACCGAAGACAATGCGCTGCGCCGTATGCATGTCGAGAACGCTGCGCCTCCACCGATGCTGGCCGACACCATCAAGCGCTTCAGCGCCTATGACGACGTCGGGATCGCGAGTGCCAATATTCGCAAAGGGCAGCCAATCGATGCCTCCTCCAATTGGTATGAAACGATACTGACGGCGTTGCCAGGCTGGCCTTCAGAACGGGCACTGGAGGTATTCGAAGACGCCGAACTGACCGGCAGTTCACGCAAGTACGGCAACGCCGACGCGACCGCCGCCAATACGTTGAGCATCAGTTTCTCCGAGCTGACGTCCGGCAAACTGCCTGAACATGTGGCGGGCTTTTTGAATGAAAGCGAGATCAAGGCTCTGCTGGGGCGCGACATTCCGGGCGCCGAACGCACCCAGGCATTGCGTGATCAACTGGCCGATGCCGTCGACTCACGTAAAGGTGAGATCGCAAAACGCATATACCAGGCAGAAGAACGATCGAGCAAGGCCAAGGTCCGCCTGTTGAGGCAACCCTTCCCGGACCTGCCGCTCACCCTCGCCGAAACCGTGCTGGCTGAGGCCAAGGCCGCTGAACTGAAGATAATGGACGATGAAAAACGCCTGCCGTTGCGCGTTAAAACCCAGGCGCGCGAATTCAATTTCGAAGCCGGCACCGCTCGAGCCTACGATGGCTTTTATCAAGACGAGCGGGTGGAACCCAATACCGAGCGTCTCGCGCTGAACACGCTCAAATTCAATACCGACAGTTTTGAAGGCTTGCGCATCGAAGTGCGTGACGGCACCTATGACGGCACGCTGCGCTGCAGCGTCGGCCCGGATGACGCGGCAACGGTGCGCCGGCTGGTCAGGGATGAAAGTGGCCAGTATGAAGTGCTCGACGGGGACAATAAGCAACTGAACAAAGCCGGCGATTTCTACGAATCGATCCTGCGCGCCCTGCCTGAAGACAAACGCAAGGCATTGGGCTACTTACGCGGTCAAGGCCACGCGCTCAAGCTGTGGATCATGGAGAAAACCGCAGCACCTGCCGAGCGCCGCACTGCACTGGCGCAACCGCCCGTTCGCCCCGCGGTGACGATTGAAACCGAAACACTGCTGCGCGGTTTGCCACGGTTTCTTCGTGCATCGACACCAGAGGAGAAAATCAAGGATCTGTACCCGGAAATGACTGAAAGAGAGGTKCGGACCTTCATCGAGAAGTTACGCAACGACAACGGTGATCCCACTGAGGCCATCGAGCGGCTGAAGAGCGAGCGGCAACACTTGCGGGACACATTGCAGGGCTGGCGCAACACCTATCCTCCTGAAACAGACGTTACCGGAGAACTGGTCTTCGGCTATCAGCCTGCTTACCTGCTGAACGGCGGTCTAAATGTCGAAGAGCAACTGATCAAGTGCTTCGAGCGCCGAAGCAACGTGTTCGGCGAGCGCAACAGCCACCCTGACCAAGGCTATACCCTGGATCTGTCGGTTTTCAAGCTTAAGGAGTTCGATCGATGGTGGTCGGATCTGCGCCAGCGACCCGGCATTCAGCAACACCTGGACCAGATCACGGCGCTGAAGCTCGACGAGCTGCGCACCGCTGCACCCGATGACCTGCTGCGCAGCTTCCCCAATCTTCGCCAATTGAGCGCCCGCCAGTGCGGGCTGAATGAAATACCTGCCAGCGTTGGCCGGATGGATCAACTGGAAAACCTGGATCTGACCGACAACTACATCAAGATGACGGCGAACACCACGCAGCAGCTCAGTGACCTGACTCGCCTGCGCACCCTCAATCTGAACGGTAATCCGTTGAGCCAGCCACCCGATGTCGGACGACTGACCAATTTAAAGGACCTGAACCTGGCCAATACCGGGATCCAGACCTGGCCCGAGGGGCTGTTCAGGCTCGGGGCGGTGGACCAGCCTCGTCCCCGTGGTTTCATGCTGGATATGCGTTCGAATCCGATCAATACCTTGCCCGAGGTCACGTCTGGCTCCGATCACGCGTTGATCCTGAGTCGCGCACGCTTCGACACAGGGAGGCTATCCAATGCCGACCGGGTCCGCCTCGGCACGTACCGCGAATCCGCAGGCTTGGACTTTGTGCAGGCCTATTCCCCTGCGGCCGCGGACGAAATCACCCATTGGCAATTATTTCCCGACGAACCCACCGAATGGGGCGCCTCGTCCTCGCTCAAGAAGTACCGCGAAGAATCCTGGCATGACGTGCTGGCCGAACCCGGTGCCGAACAGTTGTTTGCCGTCATCCGCAAACAGCGAGAAAGCGCGGACTACCAGAACGATAAATCACGCCGCCTGCTGACTCGCCGAGTCTGGGAACTGATCGATGCTGCCGCGCTGAACTCCGCCCTTCGCGAGGAATTGTTCCTGCAAGCAAGGGAACCCACGAATTGTCGGGAGGGCGGGGCCTATCTGTTCAATTCCATGGGCATAAAAGTGTTGCTATCAAAGGCTTATAATGAATCGATCCTGCCCAGCGAACTTGACAACAAACTCGTTAAATTGGCCCGCAGCTTTGCACGTCTGGACCGGGTCGGTGACCTCGCCCGGGAAGAGATCGGCCGTCAAACCCAAATGAACCTGATCGATCCGCAGAACAACCTGCCGCCGGATGATCTGGAAATACATATGGCATTTCAGACCGGACTGGCCGAACGTCTCGACCTGCCCTGGCAGGCGGAAAACATGGCATTTCGGGCGCGCGCAGGTGTGGACCAGGGGAAGATCGATGCAGCCTACACATCAATCATGGCGCGTGAAAGCGGCAACGGCCTGGTCGACGGGATGATTGAACCCGAAGATGGAAACGTTTTCTGGGAGCGCCATTTAAAAGCGACTCACCCAACAAAGTGCGAAACCAATCGTCAATATTTCGACGACAAACTGGGTTTGCTCGATGAACTGCGCGCCGCAAAAGTCGAATGGGCCAAAGACCACCCTCAGGCGCAAATGAATCAGCTCATCCGAAAAATGGAAGACCTGGCGGACAAGCTGGAAATCCCTCAGGCTGAGGTTTTCAGCGACGGCCCATTGAGCGACCGCCATTACGATGATCTGGCGGAGGCGCGCAAAGAGCTATTTCGACGGTTGACCCGCGAAGCGATGGTCAACGCCGGCCTTTAACGCTCGGCTGGCTCATCCAGAGGTCAGTCAGCCCTGTCAGGGCTGGCTGACCGACGCTGCACTGCCTGTAGCGCTCATACTTGCGAATCCCAGATCACGGTGATATTGCCTGTGTAAGGCCTGTCCCTGGCGTTGTTTATCAACCAGTGGGTGGCACGTTCGCCCATTTCGAAATGCAGCGTTCCAGGCTTGCGATCGACATAGATACCGGGCTGAAACGGGCTTGTGGCAGCATGGGGACTCAACGGCATTCGCCTGACCGGTTGCCCGGCGCTGTCGGTCAACCCGCCAGGCAAGCTGACGCTGACATCGACTGCCTCCCCGTAACCCGACTCGCGATCAATGATGGCGCAGCCCGAACCGAAGCCCAGGTCATGCTCACATTCCAGCTTCATCGTGAATCGCGACGAGGCGGAAATATTGAAGGTCTGATCGCGATACAGGCGCACAGGCTTGCGCCCCTGTTCCAGCCAGCTGCGCCACCCGCCCTGGGGTTCCAGCAAGACTTTGTTGCCGCCGGGTGGAATTTCCACTTTCAGGGTGTGCAGAACATCGAGGACGAAATCCAGGACCAGGCTGCGTTCATCAGGACTCATCGAGGGGCCCAGGTCAAAATCGGCGCCGGGGCCCATGGTGTAGGAAATGGCACCGGTGTAAAGCCCGCTCGACATACCCAAGGGATTGGGGGTGCGTAGTTCATAGGCAAAATCGATAGTTTCAAAAGAGATGGACGGGATTCGGAAAGCGGCTACTTTGACACAGGGTGCCTCCACTGGCGATTTCCAGAAAAATCGGTAGGAATGGGTACCATATGCCCCTACACCACTGTAACGACAGGGCTGCGCTGCATAAACCCAACCATTGCCGACCCAGAGCTTGTCATGACCTTCACGCGCGTTGGGTGCTCCAGTCAGATTGGCCGCTGAATCACTCAGGACTAAGTTCGAACCAATGCCCGTGATGCGCACATCAACGGTCTCCGTTTCCTGGGTCTCCCTATTCGTCACTGTTACCTGCCGCCAATTGGCCGGTACCTTCAACGCAATACCTTCGCCGGGCACGATGGCGCGATCTGAACTGAAACGAACCGGCAATTCAATACTGAAGATGTTGTTTTCGATGCACTGACCCGGATAATTCGCGCAATAACCACTGTTTGGCGTTTTGTTAAGGAACTCATTTTTATTGGGTTGAGACGGATCCGGCTGGAACGACGCCCTGATCTCCCGGTTTATCGCTTCTGCCGAAGGCATGCTCAATGCCACTAACAACCCAAGCCAACCCTTGTATTTTTTCATTTCTCTACCTGTTTCCAATCGGTGGGCTTTACGATCGACAAGGATTTGCGGCGTGCACCGTTGAACATCGATCATCACCCCCGCTGTAGGGAGAACTCACTCACCCGGCGCCTTGGCACTGAACAACATCAGCACGCTGCCGCTGTAGTCCCCCGGCTTGTAACCCCCCACCGGCTTCACCGGATCGATCTGCAGCAACACCCGTGAGCCTGTCATCGCGTCGGCCGCCGACACCACTTGCCGCGGCGCAATGTCGGCGCTCAATTCCACCCCGTTGAAACTGACCCGCAACGCGATATCGTCACTGGGCCTGCCGTTGGACAGGTACGGAGCCGCCTCCAGGCGCGCTTCAATCGCGCTGCTGTCGTGGCGCACATCAAAATGCTTGCGCACGCTGCTCAAGGTCGAATTCGACAGGTTCCAGTTCAGTCGCTGTGGCCGGTGGATCCAGTCCGCTTCAGCGGGGATCACGTAAAACGCGGGCGTCGGGATAATCACGGACACCTCGAAGGTGTGTTCCTCCCGGGCAGCCCATGTCGAGGAGCCCATCAGTACGGTCATTGCCGTCAGCACGACGGCGGCGCATTGCTTGATCATGTTCGATACCCGTTGCGTCAATGGAAAGCCGGCCTAGCGGCTGACGATCTTCAGGTTTTTCTTGCTGTTGCCCTCGATCAGGGTGAACCGGTATTCACGGCCCTTTTCCTTGTCGAAGGCATAGGTCTTGCCCGCCATGACGTGATGTTTGGTGGTCGCGCCGCACTCACTCTCATTACTCAAGGAGCAGCTTTTGAATTCATCGATGATGACCACCGTGTTGCCGTTGTTGCGCAGCTCGTAGCGCTTGTCGGTTTCGTTGACGGCGCTATCGAATCGAGCATCCTTGGGCCGAACGAAGAAGACGGTGCCGAACCCGGTCATCACGTTGACCCCCGCTGACAGGTTCTTTTTGTAGTCGTCGCGCTCTTCGCCGGACACCRCAAACTCATCTTCCTTTTCCGGCACAACGGGCACGAAGCGCACGCGAAAGTAGCGCTCACGGTCACGCTCGCCCATGTACAACAGACGGGTGCCCTGCATCCCCTGCGCCGGAACGATCAGCCGCGCGGGACTGGCCATCAGGCCATTGCGCGAGGCACCATCGGCGGACGTGGTGACCGGTATTTCCTTCGGCGTGCCGTCGGTGTCGTAGACGATTTCCAGCACGTTGACCTTGACGAAAGCGGTGCTGTCGCCGCTGTTGAACACCCGTTTCAAATAGGTGCTTTTATCGGCATCCAGATAGTCGTATACGGTGCCGACATTGATCTGGGGCCCGGCCTGAACCACCAGGGGATACACGCAAAACACACACAGCCATAACAGACGCTTCATCGTCCTCAACCTCATAAAAAATAAAAAACAAAAAGTAAAAAATGGGCCAGCCCCGAACGATCAGACTTCAGAATCCCAGATCACTGTGACATTGCCTGTGAAAGGCCTACCTTCGGATTTGTCTATCAGCCAGTGGGTGTACCGCTCGTCCACTTCGAAATGCAGCGTTCCGGGCTTGCGATCGACATAGATACCCGGCAGAAACGGGCTTGTAGGAGCACGGCGACTCAACGGCATTCGCCTGACCGGTTGCCCGGCGCTGTCGGTCAACCCGTTAGGCAAGGTGACGCTGATTTCTACAGCTCCCCCGTAACGCCCTCCACGATCAACAATGGCGCAGCCCGAGCCGGCGCCCGCATCGTGGTGCTCGCAGTCCAGCCTCATCGTGAATCGCGACGAGGCGGAAATATTGAAGGTCTGATCGCGATACAGGCGCACAGGCTTGCGCCCCTGTTCCAGCCAGCCGCGCCATCCGCCTTGGGGTTCCAGCACGATTTTGTTGCCGCCGGGTGGAATCTCCACCTTCAGGGTGTGCTGTACGTCAAGGACAAAGTCCAGGGTCAGGTTGCCGTCGTTCGGAAGCAACACCTGCCCCATATCGAAATCGCCGCCAGGTCCAATGCTGTACGACATTGCACCGGTATAGAGACCGGATGACATGCCCAACGGATTGGGGGTGCGCAGCTCATAGGCAAAATCGAGGGTGTCGAAGTAAATGGACGGAATGAAGTAAGCCGCTACCTTGACGCAGGAGGCCTCTACGGGTGTTTTCCAGAAAAACCGATAGCTCTCAGGGCTGTAYGACCCGACACCGCTGTACCGGCAGGGCGCAGGCGCATAAACCCAACTGCTGCTGGTCCAGAGTTTCTGATGGCCTTCAAGGGGGTCGCTCACTCCCACCAGCTTGGCGGCCGATTCACTCAGGAAAAAATTCGAGCCGACGCCGGTAATGCGCACTTCAACGGTCTCCCTCTCCTGTGTCGCGGCGTTAGTCACCGTCAGTCGTCGCCAGTTTGCCGGCACCTTCAACGGGATCCCTTCTCCAGATCCGATGAAGCGGCTGGCAGTGAAGCGGATCGGCAATTGAATGCTGAACATATTGTTTTGCTCGCATTCGCCCGGATAGCTCGCGCAATAACCACTGTTCGACGTTTTGTTGATAAACACGTTTCTGCTCGGCTGTGACGGATCGGGCTGAAACAGCGCCCGGATCTCCCGATTCACCGCCTGCGCCTCAGGCACGCTCAGCGCCAGTAACAACCCCAGGCAACACAAAGACTTTTTCATAGATTCAACCCGCCGTCCGTTCGGTGAATGTGACATCCGCCAGGGTGTCCGGCGTGCAGCGCAGATCCCCGATCATCAACACGTTGTTTTCACTGCGATGTCGGCTGGCATCGAGACGGAACTGGCACAGCAACTGGTTGCCTTGACGCACTTCCAGCGTCGGTGAACCGGCATTCATTTCCATCGAGAAGAAACCATCGACTTCCGTCACCCCGCGACTGGCGTGGTTGATCACGTGATGGCCCTTGAGCGGCTGGCCTTTGGCATCGACCAGCCGGCCGAGCACGGTCAGGGTTTTCATCACGCGGACCTTGCGGTACTCCACCCCGCCCTTGTTCAGGTGATAGCGGGTGCGGGCGGGCTCGATGGTCGCCGCCGGGACATGGTTGCCCTCGAAGTCGAAACTCACCGAGCTGTTCTGATACGCGGTAATCGGGATGAAGTTGCGGCCGGGCTTCAACATCGCACCGCCGCCGCTGTAATCGTCGGCGCGCAGGGTAATGTCATCGATGTCCGATTCCACATCGACAATCAGCGCCGCGCCGCGCATCTCATGCTGACTGGTCAGCATCATTTTCTCGGCGCCAATGGCCAGGGTGCTGTCCAGGTTCAGGCCGCCGGTAAAATTGCCGTTGAAGGACGAACGCTGAACGAAACCATCACCATTGATCGCGTCGGTACGAAAGTTGGCGAGGCTGGAAACGCCGACGCCGTAGGTGTCGGTGAGCGCCGTCACCGAGACGTTTTGCAGCACATGGTCTTTCAGGTCTTTGCGCCAGCCAATGGAGGCGTTGTTGTCGCGACCGCCATCCCGGGCCGTGCGCGAACCGATACTGCCGCTGATCTGCTGTCCAGGTGCGCCGAGTGCCAGGTTGACGCTCAAGTCGACGCCGCGATTGCGGTCATTACCGCTGCTGAAACTGCCCGGCCGATCGAACAACGACAGCCGCCAGTTGCCATCGCTGCCAAACAGGTTGGTGCGCTGGTTCCAGCCCAGATCGAGGCCGACGCCTTCGACGTTGCCCTCGCTGTGGGACACCCGCGCATTGATCGTGCTTTTGCTGCTGAGTCGATGATTGAGTGCCAGCGAGGAGTTGCTGGTCTGGCCGACGAACACATTACGTTGGCGCACCCGGGTGCCATCCGGCAGGGTTTCGAAAAGATTGGTGGTGTCCAGCCAGCTGCGGTTGTGGCTGATCACCACGCTGCCGGCGCCATAGTTATAGAGGCTTTGCAGATCGAGGCCGGTGCCATGATCCTGCGTCTGGTACACGTTGGCGAACAGGCTGATGTGATTGGCCAGGGTCCAGTCGATGGAACTGCCGTATTGCAGTTTTTCGCGGATTTGCCGCGCCGACAGCCCGAGGATGACTCGAGGGTGCATCAGGTAATTGACCGAGGCTCCTGCCGTGGGACTGCCACTGGATTGTTGGTCCCAGTTGCTCAGCAGCTTGCTTTCTTCCCCGGCGAACAGGTTGTAGCGCCAGCGCTCATCGAGGTTGCGCCAGTTGTTGGGTTTGTAGACAAGTTCCTGGGTGGTGGAGGTGATCTGACCGTCTTCGATCAGGCGCACTTCCACCTCATAGATTCCGCCCGGCAACGGACGGGTGTCGAGGGTCTGCAAACCGGCGGGCACCGACTGGGTATTGATCAACAGACCGTCGCGATAGATTTCCACCGAGCCCTGGCGGTTGGCCGTGACGTAGATCGGATAGACGCTGGGCATCGGACTGTTGATGGCGAGGCTGTCGGAGCTGCCGTACATGACGCCGACAGCGGTATCGGGACTGGTGCCGAACGTGCGCGGCTGGCGGGTCAGTCCTTCGGAATTGGGGGTGAAATAGCCCAGGCGAAAGAAACTGCCTTGCAATTCGCGCTGGGTGTAAAGCTCGTGCACTGCGTGGTAAAGCTTGTCATCCGGACCGCCGAGGCGGGCCAGTTGCATATTGAACGTCTGGCTCCAGTTGCCCAGGCTCGCGCTGGCTTCAAGGCCATAGCGCCCGCCCAGATCCTGATCCTGGCCACCATTGAGATTGAGCTGGTTGCGCACCATCAGACCGCTGCTGCCGCCATCGGGCTGTTCGTAATAACGCTTGGCCTCGACGTCGCGCTCAGCATTTTCGGTGAGGATCGAGACGAGGGAGTTTTCCAGGTTGTAATGCACGGCAAGCACCTGATCCGGACACGAACCGGTGCATGTGCCCAGCGGCACGCCTGGCTTGAGATAACTGGCCCATTTTTCCCGCTCGGCGGGGCCGAAGCGGTTTTCGCTGGTGTCGGTAAATTCAAGTAACGTGATGCGATCATCACGGGACAACACCACCATCGCCTCTCCCAGCGGTTGCTGATCGAGTTCCACCCGAACAGCCAGAGGCACATCAAAAAAATGCTCCTCGAAATCTGCCGGCAGACCTTTGGCCTGGGCCAACAGACTTCGTGGTGTCGTACCGGCGGAAGAAACGGGAGCCGCCGCTGCACTGGCACAAAACAACAGCGCAAGCGCAGCCGCGATGGGTGTCATCGGGAACATGAACTCTTACTCTGGTTACGAACGGGTTGGAATCCGGCGGACAGGCCGGTCAGGTTGTCCGCCGGTTAACGCCACTTGAGCAGTTAGCGTTTGTTGCCATGAAGCTCGATCAAGGCGTGCCGACCGGAGCAACGGCGTCGAAGGTCATTGCGACCACACCGGTGTAGTCACCCGGCTGGAAAGTTGTGCCCTTGGCCGTGATTTTCAGCGGCGCGCGGTAGTTCGCGTCAGACTCGGATTCACCCACGACCATTTGTGGAGTGAGCGTCAGTTCCTTGTTATTGAACTCGACTTTCAAATCAATCGACTGAGCACCAGAGATCAATTTAGGTGCACTTTCCAGACTGGCGTGAACCGAGCCGTTATTGTTGCGCACGTCGAAGAAACCATTGACCTCTCCCATCTTGCCAGTGGCTGGCTGGAAGCTCATGTCCTGATCCTTGTTGACCAGATCAGGGTCGGTTGGCACTACATAGAAGCCATTGGTTGGCACGTGAGCGATGAGATTGATCGAGTGAGCAGCCTCGCCCGCGGCGAAAGCCATGGAGGATTGGAGAGCCAGAACAGCCAGTGGGGCAGCGATTGCAAATTTCTTGAACATCATTCAGTACCTGTTTTCTTTTAAAGGTTCGGCCCATTGAAAGTTCGGACAGCTCATAGCCGTAAAATCCGGTGGCTGTACGCTTTCAACGCCGGGGCATGATCGACTTATCGCTCTGGAAAGTAAGCAGGCAACTTCCTATGAGTTCGTAGTTCAACAACCTCATGACCAGAAAGACAAAACCGCAAAAAATCAAAATATCAAACAGTGACTGTAAGTTATGCCCTACATACAGTTTTATTGAAAAAACCAGACAGCGATTCCAGCCATTTAACATGGGGGTTTTACACCTTTTAAAATATAAACTCAAAAATTTTAGAGTAATAACTTTAAGATTCTTGAATAAACGGGTGTTCGTAGAAAGAGAGGCAGGCGGCAGGGGTTTTTCGATGGATTCCATACATTCTGCTGCGCCACCGCTCGTCGGCATGAGGTCGCCCCGCACGGAAAACGCCTTGATTCAGACTGAAGATATATCTTAAGTTATATCTAAACACGACGAGAGCAGACGAAATGAGAGACCATCATTCCCCCCATCGCGAACACGGTGACAGCCGCGACGGCTTCGAGAAACGCCCCGGCCGCGAACGCGGTGGTCGCGGCCCCAGGGTCTTCGCACCTGGCGATTTGAAATTGCTGCTGCTGGCGCTGATCGCCGAACAGCCCTGCCACGGCTATGACCTGATCCGCCAGATTGAAAGCATGTTCGACGGCGCCTACAGCCCAAGCCCTGGGGTGATTTACCCAACCCTGACCTTTCTGGAAGAGAGCGAAATGATTCAGGGCGATGCCGAAGGTGGAAAAAAACGTTACAGCGTGACCGACGCCGGACGTCTGTCTTTAAGTGAACAAGCGATTGCCCTAGACGGCGTGCGCATGCGGATCGAAGTCAGCAAGCGCTCATTGCGCGGCCATGATCGTCCGGCGGAAATCCACGAAGCGGTGCATAACCTGCGCCACGCCCTGCAAATGCACCATGGCCGCTGGAGCCCGGAGGAAATCCTGCGGGTACGCGATCTGCTCAACAACACCGCCAAAGCCATCGTCGACGGCCCCGCCGTTCAACCCGTTCAGGAGAACGCCGAATGACTGAAGTGATCACCACCATTCACCGTGTCATGCACGAAATCAAACGCCGCCGCCTGGAGGTGCTGCGGGTGGTCGACCTGACCCCGCGCATGCGCCGGATTACCTTGGGCGGCCCCGAACTGGCAGGCTTCGTCAGCCTCGGCACAGACGATCACGTCAAACTGCTGTTCCCGCAGAACGCCGAGCAAGCGGTGGCGCTGGAAACCCTGGTGCTGGGCGCAGGCAAGGACAACGGCCCGCTGCCTGAAATGCGCGACTACACCCCGCGCCGCTACGACCTCAATACCCTGGAGCTGGACATCGACTTCGTGCTGCACGGCGACGGCCCGGCTTCGACCTGGGCCGAGCAGGCCAAACCCGGGCAGTTCCTGCACATCGGCGGGCCCCGTGGCTCGATGATCGTGCCGGACATCTTCGACAGCTACTTGCTGATCGGCGACGAAACCGCCCTGCCCGCCATCGCCCGGCGCCTGGAAGGCCTGGCGGCCAACCGCCGTGCGTTGGTGATCGTGGAAGTGGAAAACGGCAAGGAGCAGCAAGTGCTGCACAGTGCGGCCGAGGTCAATGTGATCTGGGTGCTGCGCGAAGGTGGCAAAGATCATTTGTTGAGCACCGTGCGCCAGATCCAGGTGCCTGTCGGCAGCCTGTACGCGTGGGTGGCGACCGAGAGCAAAGTGTCGCGACAGATTCGTCGGGTGTTGCTCGATGAGCACGGGCTGGACGAGCAATTCGTCAAGGCGATTGGCTACTGGAAACTGGGGGACAGCGAGGAGGAGTAACTGGCGTCAGGCCCCATCGCGAGCAGGCTCGCTCCCACACTGGAACTGTGTACACCCGCCCTTTGTAGGAGCGAGCCTGCTCGCGATGGCGGCGCCTCAGACACTACAAACGCTGACTCTTGGTGCGAGATCCAAGCCACCGATCCAGCCCGATCACCAGCAGCGCAATCACCACAAACCCCGCCAACAACCCGCCGGCATTGATGAACACCTGTGGATAACCCAGCTTGTCGACATCAATGAACGGATACGGGTAAACCGCCAGCAGATGCCCGCGCAACAGTGAATAGGCGAAATACAGCAGCGGATAAATCACCCACAGCGCGATGTGCCACACGCGCAATGTGCCTTTGGGCACATAACGCCACCAATACCCCAGAAACAGCGCTGGCATGATGTCATGCAACAGCTCATCGGCCAGCCATTGCCAACCCTCGGGGTGCCACAAGTGACGCAGCAGCAGGTTGTAGGCCAGGCTCACCACGGCGATGCTCACGGCAATCGCACTGCTGACCCAAGGCTGCAGGAACCAACGGCGCGCGGCTGACTCGCGGGTTGTCCATTCACAGGTCAGCACGGTCGCCACCAGGGTGTTGCTCAGCACGGTGAAATAGCTGAAAAAACTCATCAGCCCGCCGATCAGGCTGGCGCCCAGCGTCCAGCGTGAATGGAGAATCAGGTACATCTGGATGCTCAATCCCGCCCAGCCGAGCGTGGCAGCCACAGCCACAAAACGGCGGCGAAACCCGGACGGATTGACCATGTTCAAAGCGGTCGTTTGGTGCGCATCAACTTCACATACAGGCGTTCGACCTTTTCTCGCGCCCATGGGGTTTTACGCAGGAACGTCAGGCTTGACTTGATGCTCGGGTCGCTCTTGAAGCAGCGGATATCGATGCGTTCGGCCAGCCCCGACCACTCGTAGTGTTCAACCAGCGCGTTGAGGATCTGTTCCAGCGTCACGCCGTGCAGCGGGTCAGAGTTGTGTTCGGTCATGCCGGGCCTTCGAGCAGAGTGGGAATTGGAAGCCGCGCACCTTACGTTAAATGTAGGTGAAACGGAAAAGATCGCAGTCTGCGGCAGCTCCTGCATTGGAATCCGTATCCTGTAGGGGCTGCCGCAGGCTGCGATCTTTTGTCACTGTTACCAAATCCGAAACGATGCATGTCAGCAAAAGCCCTTTCTCTATTTGTAACAGATCATTATCCTTGCGCCCGCCGCCTGCTGAAACGCTTCTTCTGCTAATTTCACGCCTGCCGCTTTCCGTTTATCCCCCAGAAAAAGATCAAGAACTCCGTCTCTATGCCTGACTTTAAATCTTTGCGAGACAGCGCTGTCTTTGCAACTGCTGCCCATCGAAACTTCCTGCCCCTGATTGGTGGCCTCACCGCGCTGGGCCTTGCCTCCTGCGTTCAGGCGGCACCTGCCTTCGATAGCGATTCACCGTGGATGCTCGGTGACTGGAATGGCACTCGCACCGAACTCGCGGAAAAAGGCTACGACTTCAAAGTCGATTACACCGGTGAAATGGGCAGCAATCTGCACGGCGGCTACGACCATGACCGCACCGCGCGCTACAGCGACCAGTTCGGCCTGGGCACCCACCTGGACTTGCAGAAGATCCTCGGCTGGGATGACGCCGAGTTCCAGTTGACCATCACCGAACGCAACGGCAACAACATCAGCAACGACCGCATCAACGACCCGCGTGTCGGCGGCTTCACTTCGGCCCAGGAAGTCTGGGGCCGCGGCCAGACCTGGCGCCTGACGCAGATGTGGTATCAGCAGAAATTCTTCGATGAAAAACTCGACATCAAGGTCGGCCGTTTCGGTGAAGGCGAAGACTTCAACAGCTTCCCCTGCGACTTCCAGAACCTAGCGTTCTGCGGATCCCAGGTCGGCAACTGGGCGGGTGACATCTGGTACAACTGGCCGGTCAGCCAGTGGGCGATGCGGGTCAAATATCACCTGACGCCGCAGTTGTACGCGCAGATCGGTGCGTTTGAGCAGAACTCGTCGAACCTGGATCGCAACAACGGCTTCAAGCTGAGCGGCAGCGGCACCCAGGGCGCGGTCCTGCCGGTGGAACTGGTGTGGACGCCGAAGCTCAATGGCCTGCCGGGTGAATACCGCGCCGGTTACTACTACAGCAGCGCCAGCGCCACCGATGTCTACAAGGACAGCAATGGCCAGCCTGCCGCCCTGAGTGGCGAAGCCTACCGCAGCGCCTCGAGCAAGCACGGCCTGTGGCTGGGCCTTCAGCAGCAAGTCACCAGCCTGGCCAGCGACCACTCCCGTGGCCTGAGCCTGTTCGCCAACGGCACGATGCACGACAAGAAGACCAACGCGATCGACAACTACGTCCAGGCCGGACTTGTCTACAAAGGCCCGTTCGACGCGCGCGCCCGGGACGACATCGGTTTCGCCATGGCCCGCGTTCACGTCAACCCGGCCTTTCGCAAAAATGCCGAGGCGACCAACCAGGCCAACGCGGTCTTCGATTTCGACAATCCGACCTTCCTGCCGCCCCAAGACACCGAGTACAGCGCCGAACTCTACTACGGCGTGCATGTGACCAACTGGCTGACCGTACGCCCGAACCTGCAATACATCCGCCATCCCGGTGGCGTGAACGAGGTCGATGACGCGCTGATCGGCGGGATCAAGGTCCAGTCTTCTTTCTAAAAAACACCGAAAAAACCTGTGGGAGCGAGCTTGCTCGCGATGGACGTCAACGATAACGCTGCGAACCTGATACCCCGCGTCGTTCTCGGGTTTTTCGCGAGCAGGCTCGCTCCTACAAGGGTATGCGTCAACTGAATCGATTTATCTGAACCACGCCCGCGCCGGATCGTCATCTACAGTGAACTTGCGCGGGACTACTTGAAACGTCACGGAGAATCACACTATGAGCACTGATGGTGCCTTGAGTCGAAGCCGTCTGTTGCCGACCCTGCTCGGCATTCTGCTTCTACTGATGGGCCTGGCCATGCTGGCCGGGGGGATCAAGCTGAGCATGCTTGGCGGCTCGCTGTATTACCTGCTGGCCGGTATCGGCATCGCGCTGAGCGGCGTGTTGCTGATCGCCGTCCGCCGCGCGGCGCTAGGCCTGTACGCACTGGTGCTGTTCGCCAGTACCGTTTGGGCGCTGTGGGAAGTTGGCCTGGACTGGTGGCAACTGGTGCCGCGCCTGGCGCTGTGGTTCGCCCTCGGTGTGGTGATGCTGCTGCCGTGGTTCCGTCGTCCATTGCTGATCAACGGCCCTGCCCCCATGGGCACTGGCGCCTTGAGCGTGGCCGTGGTCCTGGCCGGCGCCACCGCCGTGGCCAGCCAGTTCACCCATCCGGGCGAGACCTTGGGCGAACTGGGTCGTGACTCGGCTGACATGACCAGCACTGCGCCGCAGATGCCCGAAGGCGACTGGCAGGCCTATGGCCGCAGCGAATTCGGTGACCGCTACTCGCCGCTCAAGCAGATCACCCCGGCCAACGCCGGCAAGCTGCAAGAAGCCTGGCGTATCCAGACCGGCGACCTGCCAACCGCCGATGACCCGGTGGAACTGACCAACGAAAACACCCCCCTCAAGGCCAACGGCATGCTCTATGCCTGCACCGCCCATAGCAAGGTGCTGGCGCTGGACCCGGACACCGGCAAGGAACTGTGGCGTTTCGACCCGCAGATCAAGAGCCCGGTGGGCTTCAAGGGCTTCGCCCACATGACCTGCCGTGGCGTGTCGTACTACGACGAAGCGGCCTACGCCAAGTCTGAAAACGCGGCCTCCGCAGTGATTTCCGAGGCCGGTAAAGCCGTCGCCCAGGCTTGCCCGCGTCGTCTGTACCTGCCGACCGCCGATGCGCGCCTGATCGCACTCAACGCCGACACCGGCAAGGTCTGCGAAGATTTCGGTAAAAACGGTTTGGTTGACCTGACTCAAGGCATCGGACCGTTCACCCCAGGTGGCTACTACGCCACCTCGCCGGCAGCGATCACCCGTGACCTGGTGATCATGGGCGGCCACGTCACCGACAACGAGTCGACCAACGAGCCATCCGGCGTGATCCGGGCCTTTGACGTACACGACGGTCATCTGGTGTGGAACTGGGACAGCAACAATCCCGACGCAACCGAACCGCTGCCAGAGGGCGAGCACTACAGCCGCAACTCGGCCAACATGTGGTCGCTGGCCAGCGTCGACGAAAAACTCGGCATGGTCTACCTGCCACTGGGCAACCAGACCCCAGACCAGTGGGGCGCAGACCGCACCCCGGGCGCCGAGAAGTTCAGTGCCGGCCTGGTCGCGCTGGACCTGGCCACCGGCAAGGTGCGCTGGAACTACCAGTTCACTCACCACGACTTGTGGGATATGGACGTCGGCAGCCAGCCAACCCTGCTGGACATGAAAACCGCCGACGGCATCAAGCCGGCTGTGATCCAACCGACCAAGCAAGGCAGCCTGTACGTCCTCGACCGTCGCGACGGCACGCCGATCATCCCGATCAAGGAAATCCCGGCTCCGCAAGGCGCCGTGAAAGGCGACCACACCGCGCCGACCCAGGCCCGTTCGGACCTGAACCTGCTGGCCCCGGAACTGACCGAAAAAGCCATGTGGGGCGCCAGCCCGTTTGACCAGATGCTGTGCCGCATCCAGTTCAAGGAGCTGCGTTATGAAGGTCAGTACACCCCGCCGTCGGAACAGGGCAGCCTGATCTATCCGGGTAACGTCGGCGTCTTCAACTGGGGCGGCGTTTCGGTCGACCCGGTTCGCCAGATGCTGTTCACCAGCCCGAACTACATGGCCTTCGTCTCGAAAATGGTGCCTCGCGCCGAAGTCGCGGCCGGCAGCAAGCGCGAGAGCGAAACAGCGGGCGTGCAACCGAACACGGGCGCACCTTACGCGGTGATCATGCACCCGTTCATGTCGCCGTTCGGCGTACCGTGCCAGGCTCCGGCCTGGGGCTACGTGGCCGGCATCGACCTGACCACCAGCAAAATCGTGTGGAAACGCAAGAACGGCACCAGCCGCGACAGCTCGCCATTGCCTATCGGCCTGCCACTCGGCGTGCCAAGCATGGGCGGCTCGATGGTCACCGCCGGCGGCGTCGGCTTCCTCAGCGGCACGCTGGATCAATACCTGCGCGCCTATGACGTCAACACCGGCAACGAGCTTTGGAAAGCGCGCCTGCCGGCTGGCGGTCAGGCTACGCCGATGACCTACACCGGCAAGGACGGCAAGCAGTACGTGCTGCTGGTCGTCGGTGGTCACGGCTCACTGGGCACCAAAATGGGTGACTATGTGATCGCGTACAAACTGTCCGAGTAAGTTTTAGCGGCGGTTCATTGAAAGGCGACGCCCTCACAGGCGTCGCCTTTTTTATGGTCACCATCGTCCCATTGTAGGAGCGAGCCTGCTCGCGATGAGGACATGACAGACATCCTTGAAGTGGCTGTCAGACCGCTATCGCGAGCAGGCTCGCTCCTACAGTTGAACGGTGTCGCGCCGAAATCCAGCTAACCTGTCTCTGCGCTGAACACACCAGCGAAACACCGCATTGCAGAAAATGACCGTTGAAACCACCGCCAACCTGCCCCATCTAAGACCCATACCCATTGCGCAGGTGCCCCCATGAGCGACCAGCAGGAATTCCCCGAAGACCCGAGCGAATACGCCGATCCGCAAAACGCCCCACAGCACAAACCCGGCAAAGGCCTGGCCTTGCCCGGCCAGAACCTGCCGGACAAGGTCTACATCATCCCGATTCACAACCGACCGTTCTTCCCGGCCCAGGTCCTGCCGGTCATCGTCAACGAAGAGCCGTGGGCCGAGACGCTCGACCTGGTGGCCAAGTCCGAACACCACTCCCTGGCCCTGTTCTACATGGACAGGCCCCAGGATGACCCGCGCCACTTCGACACCTCGGCCCTGCCGCTGTACGGCACGCTGGTCAAGGTGCACCACGCCAGCCGCGAAAACGGCAAACTGCAGTTCGTCGCCCAGGGCCTGACCCGCGTACGCCTCAAGACCTGGCTCAAGCATCACCGCCCGCCGTACCTGGTGGAAGTCGAATACCCGCACCAGCCCACCGAGCCGACCGACGAGGTCAAGGCCTACGGCATGGCGCTGATCAATGCGATCAAGGAACTGCTGCCGCTCAACCCGCTGTACAGCGAAGAGCTGAAGAACTACCTCAACCGCTTCAGCCCCAACGACCCGTCGCCGCTGACCGACTTCGCCGCCGCCCTCACTTCGGCCACCGGTAGTGAGCTGCAGGAAGTCCTCGACTGCGTACCCATGCTCAAGCGCATGGAAAAAGTCCTGCCGATGCTGCGCAAGGAAGTCGAGGTCGCGCGCCTGCAAAAAGAGATTTCCGCTGAAGTTAACCGCAAGATCGGCGAGCATCAGCGTGAGTTCTTCCTCAAGGAGCAACTCAAGGTCATCCAGCAGGAGCTGGGCCTGACCAAGGATGACCGCAGCGCCGACCTCGAGCAGTTCGAACAGCGACTGACCGGTAAAGTACTGTCGCCACAAGCGCAGAAACGCATCGAAGAGGAAATGAACAAGCTGTCGGTGCTCGAAACCGGCTCGCCGGAGTATGCGGTCACCCGCAACTACCTCGACTGGGCGACCTCGGTGCCGTGGGGCGTGTACGGCGAGGACAAACTCGACCTCAAGCACGCGCGCAAGGTGCTGGACAAACACCACGCCGGCCTCGACGACATCAAGGACCGCATCCTCGAATTTCTCGCGGTCGGGGCCTATAAGGGCGAGATCAGTGGCTCCATCGTATTGCTGGTGGGCCCGCCGGGCGTGGGCAAGACCAGCGTCGGCAAATCCATCGCCGAATCCCTGGGCCGGCCGTTCTATCGCTTCAGCCTTGGCGGCATGCGCGACGAAGCCGAGATCAAGGGCCACCGCCGCACTTACATCGGCGCACAGCCGGGCAAACTGGTGCAGGCGTTGAAGGACGTCGAAGTGATGAACCCGGTGATCATGCTCGACGAGATTGACAAGATGGGCCAGAGCTACCAGGGCGACCCGGCCTCGGCGCTGCTGGAAACCCTGGATCCTGAGCAGAACGTCGAATTCCTCGACCACTATCTGGACCTGCGCCTGGACCTGTCGAAAGTGTTGTTCGTGTGCACCGCCAACACCCTCGATTCGATCCCCGGCCCGTTGCTGGACCGGATGGAAGTGATTCGCCTGTCGGGTTACATCACCGAAGAAAAAGTCGCCATCGCCAAGCGTCACCTGTGGCCCAAGCAGCTTGAGAAAGCCGGCGTGTCCAAGGGCAGCCTGAGCATCAGCGACAGCGCGCTCAAGGCACTGGTCGACGGTTATGCCCGTGAAGCGGGCGTGCGTCAGCTGGAAAAAAACCTCGGTAAACTGGTGCGCAAAGCTGTGATGAAACTGCTCGACGAGCCGAAAGCGGTGATCAAGCTCGGGCCGAAAGACCTCGAAACGTCGCTCGGCAAACCGGTGTTCCGCAACGAGCAGGTGCTGTCGGGTGTCGGCGTGATCACTGGCCTTGCCTGGACCAGCATGGGCGGCGCGACCCTGCCAATCGAAGCCACACGCATCCACACCCTCAACCGTGGCTTCAAGCTCACCGGGCAACTGGGTGACGTGATGAAAGAATCGGCGGAAATCGCCTACAGCTACGTCAGTTCGCATCTGAAGTCGTATGGCGGCGATCCGAAATTTTTCGACGAAGCTTTCGTCCACCTGCACGTGCCGGAAGGCGCCACACCGAAGGACGGCCCGAGCGCCGGTGTGACCATGGCCAGTGCCCTGCTGTCGCTGGCGCGCAATCAACCGCCGAAGAAAGGCGTGGCCATGACCGGTGAGCTGACATTGACCGGGCATGTACTGCCGATTGGCGGGGTGCGGGAAAAAGTGATTGCGGCGCGGCGACAGAAGATTTTCGAGCTGATTCTGCCAGAAGCGAATCAGGGGAGTTTCGAGGAACTGCCGGAGTATCTGAAGGAAGGGATTACCGTGCACTTTGCCAAGCGGTTTGCGGATGTGGCGAAGGTGCTTTTCTGATGTTCCTGTAGCGCCTGCACTACCGCTATCGCGAGCAAGCTCGCTCCCACAGTGGTCAGTGGTGTTCACACATTTTGTGTTCACTGTAAAAAACCTGTGTGGGCATTGCTCCCCACAATGATCGGTGGTGTTCACAAATTTTGTGTTCACTGCAAAACCCTGTGGGAGCGAGCTTGCTCCGGGCGGCGATCCGACGATGGCGTCAGCTCTGGCAGCACAGTCCAAGGCTGGCTGTCACACTTTGCCTCATCTTCAGTTATGCTCGCCGTTCGTCGTGAACGCCGGAGCCACTGACTTTATGTCCCACATTCGCCTGCTTGCCCCCCTCGCCCTCGCCTTGCTGGCCGGATGCGCCACGCAACCTGCAAACAACGTGACCGTGGAAAAACAAAGCGAATGCCCGGTGAAGCTCACCAACGGGCAAAACCTGATCCTGTCCCTGCCAAGCAACCCGACCACGGGTTATCGCTGGGCGATCCAGGATTCGGCCGGTGGCGTACTACACGCCTTGGGGCCAGAGGTTTATCGAAACCCGGAAGATGCTGGCATCGTCGGCTCGGCCGGAGTTTCGACCTGGCGTTTTCAAGCCTTCGCGACCGGCACCGGGCGCTTGCGCCTGACCTCGCAACAGCCGTGGGCACCGGAAGTGCTGCCGGTGGATTCGTTCGACTGCGCGATCTCGGTCAACTGAGCGTGGGCTGGCTGATTCTGGCGCTGATGGGTGCGGTGACCTTTCTTTATGGCCTGAGCGTGCACGCCACCTTGCTGTGCCTGCTGGTCAAGCCACTGCCGGTGCTGGCCCTGCTCGGCTGGCTGCATGACGCACCGCCCGGCGAATATCGGCGCTGGATCAGCCTGGGGTTGATCTTCTCCCTGCTTGGCGATGTGTTGCTGGCATGGCCGGGGGATCTGTTCGTGTTTGGCCTTGGGGCGTTTCTGGTCGCCCACCTGGCCTATCTGAAAGCCTACTTGAGCGATTGCCGGCGCCTGGCGCTGCTGCCGCTGATCATCGCCCTCGTGGTCGGCGCAGTGCTGTTGGGCATCCTGATTGCCAACGGACTGGGGCCATTGTTGATTCCGGTGATCGTCTATGGCCTGGCCATCAGCGCGATGCTCTGGCGCGCTCTGGCCAGACTCGGGACCGATGTGCCCAAACGCTCGGCGTTGCTGGCTGCAGGTGGTGCCGTGGCGTTTGTGTTCTCCGACAGCGTGATTGGCATCAGCCGGTTTGTGGTGCCGTTCGATGCCGCACCTTACGTGATCATCCTCAGTTATTGGCTGGGGCAATGGGGAATCACTGCCTCGGCATTTGATCAGAAACCGAGTTGACCCAATCGCGAGCAAGCTCGCTCCCACAGGGATAGCGCTTTACCTGTGGGAGCGAGCTTGCTCGCGATAGCGATATCACTGACAACGAAGAATCCAGACCTATCCCACCGCTTTATCAGACAACCCGCGCATCCCCGCGCCAACTTGGCTAAAATGCCGGCCTTTTCCACCTACACCGCTGGAACCGCCGTGAGCAAAGAATCCGATCGCCTTTTCGCCCAGCCTTTGGCCCAGGTGCCTGACTTCGCCTTTAACGAGGACGTGGTGCGGGTGTTCCCGGACATGATCAAGCGCTCGGTGCCGGGTTATCCGACTATTGTCGAAAACCTCGGTGTGCTCGCCGCGCAGTTCGCCCAGCGGGGCAGCGTGCTTTACGACCTGGGCTCTTCGCTGGGTGCCGTGACCCAGGCCCTGCGCCGGCACGTGCGCACCGACGGTTGCCGGGTGATCGCTGTGGATAACTCGGCGGCGATGGTCGAACGCTGCCGCGAGTACCTCAACGGTCAGGATTCGATGTTCCAGGAGTTGCTGCCGGTTGAAGTGATCGAGGGCGACATTCTCGCGCTGGAGTTCCAGCCGGCCTCGGTGGTCGCGCTGAACTTCACCCTGCAATTCATCGCCCCGGACCAGCGCACCGCGTTGCTGACACGCATCCGTCAATCCCTGTTGCCCGGCGGTGCCTTGATCCTCTCGGAAAAACTGCGCTTCGAAGACGAGCAGGAACACGCACTGCTCACCGATCTGCACATCGCCTTCAAACGCGCCAACGGCTACAGCGAGCTGGAAATCGCCCAGAAGCGCAGCGCCATCGAAAACGTCATGAAGCCCGACAGCCTCGGAGAACACCGCGAACGCCTGCTGGCCGCCGGGTTCTCGAAAGTCGTGCCGTGGTTCCAGTGTCTTAACTTTGCCTCGTTGATTGCCTTGCCATGATTGATCTGTCCCCCCTCGCCCGCCGTCTGGCCGGCACCCCGCTGGCCGACTGGGCCAACACCCTGCAGGCACAACTCGACAAGAAAATGGAAAAGGGTCATGGCGATCTGGAGCGCTGGCAAAGTGCGCTTGACGCCCTGCCGAAGATCCAGCCGAGCGAAGTCGATTTGCTCAACGGCTTGAAGCTGGACACCGATTGCGACGCTGAAACCCGCGCGCAAATGCGTTCCGCGCTGATGGGCCTGTCGCCATGGCGCAAGGGGCCGTTCGACCTGTTCGGCGTGCACGTCGACACCGAATGGCGCTCGGACTGGAAGTGGTCGCGGGTCGCCCCGCACCTGGACCTGAAAGGCAAGCGCATCCTCGATGTCGGCTGCGGCAATGGCTATTACATGTGGCGCATGCTCGGCGCCGGCGCGGACAGCGTGATCGGTGTCGACCCCAACTGGCTGTTCTTCTGCCAGTTCCAGGCGGTGCAGCGTTACCTTTCCGAGCCGAATGCCTGGCACCTGCCCTTCCCGTTCGAAGACCTGCCGCCAAGCCTCGAAGGTTTCGACACGGTATTTTCCATGGGCGTGTTCTACCACCGTCGTTCGCCGATCGAGCATTTGCTGGCGCTGAAGGATTGCCTGGTCAAGGGCGGTGAACTGGTGCTGGAAACCCTGGTGGTCGAGGGTGACAAGCACCAGGTGCTGGTGCCGGAAGACCGCTACGCGCAGATGCGCAACGTGTGGTTCCTGCCGTCGGTACCGGCGCTGGAATTGTGGTTGCGTCGCGCAGGGTTCACCGATGTAAAGTGCGTGGATGTGAGCACCACCACGGTCGAGGAACAGCGCGGGACGGAGT
This sequence comes from Pseudomonas sp. P5_B3, assembly GCF_056400405.1. Taxonomy (NCBI): domain Bacteria; kingdom Pseudomonadati; phylum Pseudomonadota; class Gammaproteobacteria; order Pseudomonadales; family Pseudomonadaceae; genus Pseudomonas; species Pseudomonas sp. P5_B3. The sequence goes on from NZ_JBFULI010000017.1 coordinate 87,077, forward strand.
GGATGAAGTATCAGTCGCTCAGTGACTTCCTCGATCCCGAGGATCACAGCAAGACAATTGAAGGGCTGCCGGCGCCGATGCGGGCGGTCATCGTCGCCCGCAAATAATTATCCCGATGAAGATCCCTGTAGGAGCGAGCCTGCTCGCGATGGTGTGTCAGTCGGCATCAATGTAGCTGATATACCATCGCGAGCAGGCTCGCTCCTACAGGGGTTCGGTGTTCAGTCTGAAGGCTTGGCGCGGCGGGCTTTGAAGAATTCGCTGAGCACCGCCCCACATTCCTCCGCCAACACCCCACCCTCATACAACACCCGGTGATTCAAAAAGCCCTGGGTAAAGAACTGCCCCTGGCTCTGCACAATCCCGGCTTTCGGCTCCAGCGCGCCGTACACCACCCGCGCAATCCGCGAATGCACGATCAAGCCTGCGCACATGCTGCAAGGCTCCAGGGTCACGTACAGCGTGCTGCCCGGCAGGCGGTAGTTGCTGACGGCCTGGGCGGCAGCGCGGATGGCGACCATCTCGGCGTGAGCGCTCGGGTCGCTGGCGCTGATCGGGCAATTGAAACCGCGCCCGATGATTTCCCCGTCCTGCACCAGCACCGCGCCCACCGGTACCTCGCCGAGGGCCGCGCCCTGGGCTGCCAGCGCCAGGGCTTCGCGCATGAATTCGCGATCACGGCTGCGGTCGATGATGGCGGCAGGACGAATCTGACGCATCACGCCACCTCAATGGCGGCCATCAGGCCGGTTTCCATGTGGTCGATCACATGGCAGTGGAACATCCATACACCCGGGTTATCCGCCACCAGCGCTACCTGCGCGCGCTCGTTCTTGCCCAGCAGGTAGGTGTCGGTGAAATACGGAATGACCTTGTGCCGGTTCGAGGCGATGACCTTGAAGCTCATGCCATGCAGGTGAATCGGGTGCTGGTACTGAGTCATGTTCTTCAATTCGAAAATGTAGCTCTTGCCCTTCTCGAGCTTGGCAATCGGGCGGTCGGCGCAGGTCTTGTCGCTGATGTCCCACGCCTTGCCGTTGATCTGCCACAGGCTGGGCGGCTTGCCGTTTTCGACGTTGACCGATACCGAGCCGACCCATTCGAAATTGAAGTTGAGTTTCTCGGCATTGGCCAGGTCCGGTTCGGCGATCGGATTGGCAGGCAGTGCCGGCGGCCACTCGGTCGGCGCATCGGTATTGGCCACCGAACGGAATGTGCCCAGACGCACCGGACCGTTGCGTAACGACAGCTCCTCACCGGCCGGCGGGGCCTTGATCGCCAGGCAAATGCGCATGCCCGGACCGAGCCAGTATTCCTTACCCAGTGGACGCGGCTCGATCGGGTTGCCGTCCAGCGCATAGATCTGCGCTTCGACGCCAGGAATGTTCAGACGATAGGTCAGGGTGTTGTCGAGGTTGAGCAGGCGCACGCGGGTGATTTGCCCGGCGGGCAGGTCGATTACCGCTTGCGGCACACCGTTGATCGTCGACAGCCGCCCCGCCGTACCGCCACGGGCCGCTTCCCGGGGAATGCTGAACTCGACGAAATTGCCGACGTCGTCGACATGCCAGCTCTTCAGACTCAAGGTCTTCTCGTACTTGAATCCGGTCGGCTCGCGTTCGTCGATGATCAACGGACCGACCAGGCCACGACCGAGTTCCTCACTGCTGTTCACGTGTGGGTGATACCAATAGCTGCCGGCGTCCGGCACGCGGAATTTGTAGTCAAAGTATTCACCCGGCAGCACCGGCAGTTGCGAGACGTATGGCACGCCATCCATTTCCAGCGGCAGACGAATGCCGTGCCAGTGAATGGTGGTGGCGACCGGCAGGTGGTTGATGAAGCGTACCCGCAGCCATTCGCCCTGACGCACGCGCAACTCAGTGCCCGGTGCGGACGGGCCGAACGCCCAGGCCTGAGTCTTGTGCCCGGCTACCAGTTCCACATCCAGCGGCGCTGCGATCAGCTCGTAATCGTGGCCCGCCTCGGCGTCGGCCATCTTGCCCAGCCAGTAACGTGACGCGCCTCCCGCTCCAAAGCCAACGACAACAAGACCGGCCAGGCCACCGAGGATTTGGCGACGGGTAAAGGACATGAACTCAACTACCTCACGGATCAGCGACAGGCCTGGGGCCCGCAAAAGGCGAATACGATACACCCGCAATTGTGAAAGAAACAGCAAAGCGGGCGTGACGACGGGCCGCAGGAAGAATCCCGCAGCAATGCAAAAAGCCGTGTGAACTCTCGTTCACACGGCTTTTTATCCGGCGCTCAAGCCCTCAGGGCTGGCGCGGGATCATTCCCACTCAATGGTCGCTGGCGGCTTGCTCGATACGTCGTAGGTGACGCGGGAGATGCCTTCGATTTCATTGATGATGCGGCCGCTGACGGTTTCCAGCAGTTCGTAAGGCAGGTGTGCCCAACGCGCGGTCATGAAGTCGATGGTTTCCACGGCACGCAGGGCCACGACCCAGGCGTAACGGCGGCCATCGCCGACCACGCCAACCGATTTCACCGGCTGGAATACCACGAATGCCTGGCTGACCTTGTGGTACCAGTCGGCCTTGCGCAGTTCTTCGATGAAGATGTGGTCGGCGCGACGCAGCAGGTCGGCGTATTCCTTCTTCACTTCACCGAGGATCCGCACGCCCAGGCCCGGGCCCGGGAACGGGTGACGGTAGACCATGTCGTACGGCAGGCCCAGTTCCAGGCCCAGACGACGGACTTCGTCCTTGAACAGCTCGCGCAGCGGTTCAACCAGCTTGAGGTTCATTTCTTCCGGCAGGCCGCCCACGTTGTGGTGCGACTTGATCACGTGGGCCTTGCCGCTTTTCGCGCCAGCCGACTCGATCACGTCCGGGTAGATGGTGCCCTGGGCCAGGTACTTGATGTTGTCCAGCTTGCAGGATTCGGCATCGAACACGTCGATGAAGGTACGACCGATGATCTTGCGCTTCTTCTCCGGGTCGGCTTCGCCGGCCAGGTTGCCCAGGAACTGCTCTTCGGCGTTGGCGCGGATCACCTTGACGCCCATGTTCTCGGCGAACATGGCCATCACTTGCTCGCCTTCGTGCAGGCGCAGCAGGCCGTTGTCGACGAACACGCAGGTCAGCTGGTCGCCGATGGCCTTGTGCAGCAGCGCGGCAACCACGGACGAGTCCACACCGCCGGACAGGCCGAGCAGGACGTTGTCGGTACCGACCTGGGCGCGCACCTGGGCGATGGCGTCTTCAGCGATTTTCGACGGCGTCCACAGTGCTTCGCACTCGCAGATGTCGAGGATGAAGCGCGACAGGATGCGACCGCCCTGCTTGGTGTGGGTCACTTCAGGGTGGAACTGCACGCCGTAGTAGCGACGCTCGTCGCTGAACATGCCGGCGATCGGGCAGCTCGGGGTGCTGGCCAGGATGTGGAAGTCTTCCGGCATGCGGGTGACCTTGTCACCGTGGCTCATCCACACGTCGAGGCCGAACAGGCCGTCGGCGTCGATGTGGTCTTCGATGCCGTCGAGCAGGCGGCTCTTGCCGACCACGTCAACGCGGGCATAACCAAACTCACGCAGCTCGGAACCTTCAACCTTGCCGCCCAGTTGCTCGGCCATGGTCTGCATGCCGTAGCAGATACCGAAGACCGGCACGCCCAGGTCGAAGACGGCTTGCGGGCAGCGAGGGCTGTTGGCTTCGTGAACCGACTCCGGGCCGCCGGCGAGGATGACGCCTTTAGGAGCGAATTCGCGGATCGCATCTTCGTCCATGTCGAACGGGTGCAGTTCGCAGTACACGCCGATTTCACGCACGCGGCGGGCGATCAGCTGGGTGTACTGGGAACCGAAGTCGAGGATCAGGATGCGGTGAGCGTGAATGTCGAGGGCCATGATTCAGTCTCGTCTAAAAAATTCGGAAACAGTCGTGATTCAGAAACAACTCGGGGCTGAATAAAACAGCCCCGGTTGCTTAGCTTGTTGCTTGAAGGCTCAACCTACGCGGTAGTTTGGCGCTTCTTTGGTGATCTGCACGTCGTGAACGTGGGATTCGGCCATGCCGGCGCCGGTGATCCGCACGAACTCAGGCTTGGTGCGCATCTCTTCGATGTCGGCACTGCCGGTGTAGCCCATCGAGGAGCGCAGGCCGCCCATCAACTGGTGGATGATCGCGCTCAGGGTGCCCTTGTACGGAACACGCCCTTCGATGCCTTCCGGAACCAGCTTCTCGGCGCCTGCCGAGGAGTCCTGGAAGTAACGGTCGGAGGAACCCTGGGCCTGGGACATGGCGCCCAGCGAACCCATGCCGCGATAAGCCTTGTACGAACGACCCTGGAACAGTTCGATCTCGCCCGGAGCCTCTTCGGTACCGGCGAACATCGAGCCCATCATCACGCAGGAAGCACCGGCAACGATGGCCTTGGACAGGTCACCGGAGAAACGGATGCCGCCGTCGGCGATCAACGGCACGCCGGTGCCTTCGAGGGCAGCGGCAACGTTGGCGATGGCACTGATTTGCGGCACGCCGACACCGGCGACGATACGGGTGGTGCAGATCGAGCCAGGGCCGATACCGACCTTGACGGCGTCAGCGCCAGCTTCGGCCAGGGCCTTGGCGGCAGCGCCGGTGGCGATGTTGCCGCCGATCACCTGCACTTCAGGGAAATTCTGCTTGACCCAGCGAACGCGGTCGATCACGCCTTTGGAGTGACCGTGAGCGGTGTCGACCACCACCACGTCAACGCCGGCAGCGACCAGCGCAGCAACGCGATCGCCAGTATCTTTACCGGTACCCACAGCTGCGCCGACGCGCAGACGACCTTGATCGTCCTTGCTGGCCAGCGGATAAGCCTTGGCTTTTTCGATGTCGTTGACGGTCATCATGCCTTTGAGGGCAAATTTGTCGTCGACGATCAGCACGCGCTCGATGCGGTGCTTGTGCAGCAGTTCACGCACATCGTTCTTGTCGGCGCCTTCCTTGACCGTGACCAGACGCTCTTTAGGCGTCATCACTTCACGGACAGTGGCTTCCAGACGGTTCTCGAAACGCACGTCACGGGAGGTGACAATGCCGACCAGGTCGCCATTGTGCAGCACCGGAACGCCGGAGATGTTGTGCATGCGGGTCAGTTCGAACAACTCGCGCACGGTGGCGTCGGCGACGATGGTGATCGGATCCTTGACCACACCGGCTTCGTAACGCTTGACCTTGCGGACTTCGGCAGCTTGCTGCTCGATGGTCATGTTCTTGTGGATGATACCGATACCACCTTCCTGAGCCATGGCGATTGCCAGACGGGCTTCAGTGACGGTGTCCATGGCGGCGGAAACCAGTGGAATATTCAGCTCGATGCCACGGGTAAGGCGGGTCTTGAGACTGACTTCGTTAGGAAGCACCTCGGAATAACCGGGCACTAGGAGAATGTCGTCGAATGTCAGAGCTTCTTGGCTGATACGCAGCATCGCGGGGGCTCCCGAGCGGGAAAATGGAAGCGCGCCATTATAGTCAGACACCCTCTCGGGTTCAATGTAAAACTCTGTCTATTATTGACGCGGTGATCGACGGGGCTTTTAGCACCGAAAACCCTTGTAGGAGCGAGCTCGCTCGCGATGGTCGTTAACGATGACCGGCGCTGTCTGGAAACGAGCGTTGCCTGCACGTCCATCGCGAGCAAGCTCGCTCCTACAGTTCTACCTTGACCCAGCTGACCGGTTGATCCAGCCAATCGGCGAATTCGTCGAGAAAGATCTGCTTGAACCCGGCTTCGGCCCAGTTATTGAAGATGAAACCGAGGTTGGAGAAGCCGCACTCCTGCAGGAACAGAAACCCGTTGATGTCGTCTTCATGCCCGCATTCGGGGCAGGTGAAGTTGTCGGTACGCCCCGGCATCCAGTCTTCCAGGCTTTCGAAGAGGGCTTCGCCGATTTCCTTGCGGCACTCGGCACAGCCCGCCTCTCCAAGAAAACCTTTGGCCGGCGTATAGATGCAGCGCTTGGTGACGATCTCCAGACCATTGACCGCTTCGCCGAACGGCAGCGCCTCCGGGTGCAGGACCACGGCGCGCGCGCCTTCAGCGATGGCGTGGCCCATGCGGTTGCCGGTGCGGCCGCAGGTGGTCAGTTCTTCCTGGATGATGTTCTTGCGCACCAGCCAGCGCACGATCGCCCGGGCCCGGGGCTCGTGCACCGGCAGGGTGGAGATTTTCGGGACGATGATGCTTTGCGAGTTCATGGGTACAGGCCTGAAGCATTGATAAATGACCTGTAGGAGCGAGCCTGCTCGCGATGGTCGTTAACGATAACGCGGGGAGTCTGGGTTCCCCGCGGTGTTCTTGAGTCCATCGCGAGCAGGCTCGCTCCTACAGGTAAAGCAATGGCGCGATGCCTATAGAAGGTATAGGCCCGCCATAGCTGTTTTTACAGTTCGACGACAACCGCCTGCGAAGCACGGGTTGCCTTGGCGCGGGCGGCTTCGATCGACTCGTCGCGCGCCAGGGCCACGCCCATGCGGCGCTGGCCGTTGACTTCAGGCTTGCCGAACAGGCGCAGCGCGGTATCTGGCTCACTGAGTGCGGCCCCCAGATTGGCGAAAGCGGTCTGGGTCGACTGCCCTTCCACCAGGATCACCGCAGAGGCCGAAGGCCCGAACTGACGGATCAACGGGATCGGCAGACCGAGAATGGCCCGTGCATGCAAGGCGAACTGCGACAAGTCCTGGGAGATCAGCGTGACCAGGCCGGTGTCATGCGGGCGTGGCGAGACTTCGCTGAACCACACCTGGTCGCCCTTGATGAACAACTCCACGCCAAACAGACCACGGCCACCCAAGGCTTCAGTCACCGCTTTGGCAACACGCTCGGATTCAGCCAGGGCAATCGGGCTCATGGCTTGCGGCTGCCAGGACTCCTGATAGTCGCCCTTCTCCTGACGGTGGCCGACCGGCGCGCAGAAGGTGGTGCCGCCGACGTGGCGCACGGTCAGCAGGGTGATTTCGTAGTCGAAATCGATGAAGCCTTCGATGATCACCCGACCTTTACCGGCACGGCCACCTTCCTGGGCGTAGTCCCAGGCTTTCTGCACGTCATCGACGCTGCGCAACAGGCTCTGGCCCTTGCCCGAGGAACTCATGACCGGCTTGACCACGCACGGAAAACCGAGGTCTTCGACGGCTTTGCTGTAGTCCTCGAAGGTGTCGGCGAAGTGATACGGCGAGGTTGGCAGGTCCAGTTCTTCAGCGGCCAGACGACGGATGCCTTCGCGGTTCATGGTCAATTGCGCAGCGCGGGCAGTCGGGATCACGTTGAAACCTTCGGCCTCCAGTTCCACCAGGGTAGCGGTGGCGATGGCTTCGATTTCCGGCACGATGAAGTGCGGCTTCTCGGCTTCGATCACGGCGCGCAGTGCAGCACCATCGAGCATGTTGATCACGTGGCTGCGGTGCGCCACCTGCATCGCCGGCGCGTTGGCGTAACGGTCCACGGCAATCACTTCAACGCCCAGGCGTTGCAGCTCGATCACCACTTCCTTGCCCAACTCGCCACAGCCACACATCAATACGCGGGTCGCGGTCGGCGACAATGGAGTTCCGATACGGGTCATCTGAAGGTCCTCAAGAAGCGGATCATCGAGGGAAGCACGCTTCCCATGGGGAGAAAGCGCGGCATTTTACATGAACTTCAGCCGACGACAGCCTGTTTGCGCAGGCGCCAGGCCATGATCAGCCACACGACGGTGACCCCGGCGAACTTCGAACCCAGGGCGGTGAGGATCACCCCCGGCGTCAGGGCGTCGATCATGCCGAAAAAGATAAAGGTATCGATGGGAATGCTCAGGGCCGAACTTATCCACAGACGGTCGTGCAAGGGGCGTTTGGTGATGCTGAACACCAGCCAGTCGATGCACTCGGAAACCGCGAACGCCGTGGCGCTGGCCAGGGCGATGGACGGATCGGAGGTGATATAGGACAAAACCAGCGCTACCAGCATCGCCGCGAGGGCGCCATGGCCGAAGCGGGTCTGCACCATGTCGCGCAGGATGAACACCAGACCACCCCACGCGGACCAGATGATGTCCAGGTGCGGTGCGGTGGAAAAGGCGAAGTTGATCAGCACGACGCTGCCGATGTAGGCGATCAGGAAGAGCATGGCGTGTACAAGTACCTGTCAATTTTGTGCACAGGGTACTTCAGAGGGGGGAGACGAGCCAATAGAGGTCGGGTGCCTGGGATGGCCTCATCGCGAGCAAGCTCGCTCCCACAATTGATTCATGTCGACCCCACTTTTGTGATCGACACCAAACTAATGTGGGAGCGAGCTTGCTCCGGGCGGCGCTCCGACGATAAAGTGCGAAGCACTTTCTGGGGCCAATTCAGCTATCGGATTTGGAAGGCAGCATCCAGATCAACCCACTGGCCTTGGCCCGCTCATGACACAACCCCAGCACCTTGCGCCGCTCGTCGTTGGTCATGCGGCTCCAGCGGGTAATCTCCTCCACCGTGCGTTGGCAACCGGTGCAGATATCATCGTCGTCCAGCGCACAAATGCTCACGCAGGGCGATGCGACCGGGCGTTCGGTGGCGGTCATTGTTCCTGCTCGGCCAGGTCGCGGGCATAACGCTGCGAGTTGTGCACATAGTGAGCAGCGCTGGCTTCCAGCATCTTGATCTGCGGCCCGGTCAATTCGCGCACCACTTTGCCGGGCGACCCCATGACCAGCGATCCGTCCGGAATCTCCTTGCCTTCGCCAATCAGCGAGTTGGCGCCGATGATGCAGTTTTTGCCGATCTTCGCGCCATTGAGAATCACCGCGTTGATCCCGATCAGGCTGTAGTCGCCGACGGTGCAGCCGTGAAGCATGGCGTTGTGGCCGATGGTCACGCCGGTGCCGATGGTTAGCGGGTAGCCCATGTCGGTGTGCATCACGGTGCCGTCCTGGACGTTGCTGTTCCTGCCGATCAGGATCAACTCGTTGTCACCGCGCAGCACGGCGTTGAACCAGACGTTGGCGCCCTCTTCCAGCTTGACCTTGCCCACCAGCACGGCATTGGGTGCGACCCAGCTCTGTGGATGGGTTTCGACGCGGGCGTCGCCCAGGCGGTATTTCATTGTTGTTTTCCTCAGGGCTCAAGCAGGGCCATTCGAACGATGGCTTCAGGTATTGATAAAGCTTTTGGGAGGCTGGTGCAGGCTGATTTTGGCGTCATACAGCAGGTTGATCAACTCGACGATCATGATCGCCGTCAGCCCCCAGATCTTGTATTCGCCATAGCGATAGCTCGGCACGTACCAGCTGCGGCCCTGATAATCGATGCGATGGGTATGTTCGCGGGGGTCTTTGCGGAAGAACTCCAGAGGCACGCTGAACACCGCGGCGATCTCTGCATCGTTGGCCCGGTATTCGACAAAATCCGGGATCACCCCGACATAGGGTGTGACCTGGATGCCATGCAGGCTGATCAGCGGGCTGAGCGGGCCGATCACCTCGACCAGCCCCGGTGGCAGGCCGATTTCTTCTTCGGCTTCCCGCAGGGCGGTGAAAATCAGGTCCGGGTCTTCAGGGTCACGACGCCCGCCGGGAAAGGCGACTTCGCCGCCATGGGTCGAAAGGCCGCTGGCACGCAGGGTCAACACCAGCTCAGGCTCGTCACTGCGGGTGATGGGCACCAGTACCGCGGCTTCGGGAAAACGACGGTCGGTCTCCAATGTGCTTGGTGTGTGGTTGCTAACCCGATGCAGTAGCTCGTCCAGCATGAGTGTTCTCGATCTGTGCCCTACCCGGCATCATGCACCAATCGCTGCGGTCGCCCAACCCCCGCAACAGCCCATGTCGCGAAACGACAACTTGCCGACAGACACTGCCGCACGCCAAGATAGGCGCAGCATTCAGGAACCCCAGCATGAAATTTTGCAGCCAGTGCGGTAACCCGGTGACCCAGCGCATTCCCGAAGGCGATTCGCGCCTGCGTTTTGTCTGCGACAGCTGTCAGGCCATTCACTACCAGAACCCCAACATCGTCGCCGGTTGCGTGGCGACCTGGGGCACCAAGGTGTTGTTGTGCCGAAGGGCCATCGAGCCACGTCGCGGTTACTGGACCCTGCCCGCCGGTTTCATGGAAAACGGCGAGACCATCGAACAGGCGGCCATTCGCGAAACCGCCGAGGAAGCCTGCGCCCGGGTGCGCAACCTGAGCATCTATACCCTGATCGACGTGCCGCATATCAGCCAGGTACATGTGTTCTTCCGTGCCGAGCTGGCGGACCTGGATTTTTCTGCCGGCCCCGAGAGCCTGGAAGTGCAACTATTCGACGAAGCGGACATTCCATGGGATGAGCTGGCTTTCCGCACGGTGGGTCGTACCTTAGAATGCTTCTTCGCTGACCGGCGGACCGAGGTCTATCCCGTTCGGTCTGAATCGATCCCGCCACTTGCTCAGCCTGCCATTATCTGATGTCATCTCGGCATCACTCAAAGGCGCCGAAAGACCGCCCGAACGCGGCACGAGCCTGCGACAGCTCCTGCAAAAACTTCTATACATAAATAGTCGCGACACCTCTTGGGGAATCGTTTCAATGCGCTGGTTGCTTGCCCTGTTCTGTTTGTCGTTCGTCGCGGTGTCCGAGGCTTCTGCCGTGGAAACCCTGAACGGCAAGGTCATCGAGAAAATCCTGGTTCTCAAGTCTTCCCATCAATTGCAATTGATCAATGACGGCAAGCCGCTCAAGACCTATCGCATTTCCCTGGGCAAGCGCCCCAAGGGGCCGAAGCTGATGGAAGGCGACAAACGCACCCCGGAAGGCTTCTACTGGGTCGACTGGCGCAAGACCAGCGATCGCTTCAACCTGGCGATGCACGTTTCCTACCCGAACATCAGCGACTCGGCCCGCGCCCGTCGTGAAGGCGTCGAGCCCGGCGGCATGATCATGATCCACGGCACCCCGGACAGCGAAGACACCCCGGAAGACCTGTTCCACACCCTGGACTGGACCGACGGCTGCATCGCCATGCGCAACATGGACATGCGCGAAGTCTGGAACCTGGTGCCGGACGGCACGATGATCGAAATCCGCCCGTAATTCCCCACGACCATCGGTCGACATCAAAAAATAAATTCAAAAGATCGCAGCCTGCGGCAGCTCCTACAGAGGTGATACCACTCTGATCTGCAGGAGCTGCCGCAGGCTGCGATCTTTGCTTCTGAATTCCCCTGCGCTAATACCACTTCAAGCCAACCCCTTTCTTTGTTGCCGAAGCAGGCCGGCTTTACTACGCCTTAAGCTCGGCGCGCGCGTTGACATGGTATTCAAGTGGTATTAATTTCGCGCCACAACCGAGCGACAATTCCTACATACGTTTCGGACAATCCATACATGAACGACCTACACGCCCTGCGCCCCGACGACACCCAACCCACGCCGCTGTACCTGCAACTGGCGCGCAATCTGGAGGCCGCGATCCACGCCGGCCAGTGGAAAGCCGAACAGGCCATGCCCTCGGAACGCAATCTGAGCGAGACGCTGGGCATCTCCCGCGTCACTGCACGCAAGGCGCTGGAAGTGTTGTTCGAACAAGGCCTGATCCGCCGCAACCAGGGCTCCGGCACCTTCATCACGCCGCGCCTCGAACAACCGTTGTCGCGCCTTTCCGGCTTCAGTGAAATGCTCCGTCTCAAGGGTTTCGTGCCCGGCTCGCAATGGCTGGAGCGGGAAATCACCCTGCCGACCCACGAAGAGCTGATCCGCCTCGGCCTGTCGCCCAACGACAAGGTCGCGCGCCTCAAACGACTGCGCAAGGCTGACGACACGGTGATGGCCATCGAAATGAGCACCCTGCCCGCCTCGATCATTCCCAAACCGCAAATGGTCGGCGACTCCCTCTACGAATTCCTCGACGGTATCGGCAAGCCAGTTGTCCGCGCCCTGCAGCACATTCAGGCGATCAACGCCTCGGACGAGTTCGCCGCGCTGGTCGGCATCGCCCCCGGCACCGCCATGCTGCTGATGACCCGGGTCGGCTACCTGGAAGACAACACGCCCATCGAAGTCACCGACACCTATTGCCGCAACGACTACTACGACTTTGTTGCAGAGCTTCGTAGATAAAGAGCTTCGAAGATAAAGATCTTCGTAGATAAAGAGCTGCGTCGCTAAAACACCGAGAACCCGACATGTCCGAAGACAACATCCTCACCGCCCACGGCTGGGTTCGCGGCCGACTGGTCCACGAGCACGGCAAGGTCGTGTCCATCGAAGGCGTGCCCTGCGATCCGGCGGACAACGGCCTGCCGTACCTGCTGCCGGGTTTCATCGACCTGCACGTTCACGGCGGCGGCGGCAAAGACATCATGGAAGGTGCGCCCGCTTTCGAAACCATTACCCGAACGCATGTGCGCTTCGGCACAACGTCGCTGCTGGCCACCACCATGACCGCGCCGAGCGAGGAAATTTCCAGCGTACTCAAAGCCGTCGGCGAGTTCTGTGAGCAGCGCCCGCAAGGCAGTGCCCGCGTCCTCGGCGTGCACCTGGAAGGCCCCTACATCAACCCTGGCAAACTCGGCGCGCAACCCAACTTCGCCCACACCGCGCTGATGGCCGAAGTTGAAGACTATCTGGCGCTCGCGCCGATCCGGGTGATCACCATTGCCCCGGAAATCGCCGGTCATGACGCCTTGATTCGCGACCTCAGCAGCCGCGGCGTTCGCATGCAGATCGGCCACACCCTTGGCAGTTACGAGGAAGGCGTGGCCGCGCTGGAGGCTGGCGCCAGCAGTTTCACCCACCTCTACAACGCCATGAGCCCGCTGCATCACCGCGAACCGGGGATCGTCGGCGCGGCGCTGGCCCACGCCAAATACGCGGAACTGATACCCGACTTGCTGCACGTGCACCCCGGCGCCATCCGCGTGGCCCTGCGCTCGATCCCGTGCCTGTATTGCGTCACCGACTCGACCGCCGCCGCCGGCATGCCTGATGGCGAATACAAGCTCGGCAGCCACACCGTGACCAAATGCCTGGGCGGTGTGCGCCTGCCCGACGGCACTCTGGCCGGCAGCACCCTGACCATGGATCAGGCCCTGCGCAACCTGGTGAAGATCGGCCTGCCCATTGCCGAAGCCTCGCAACGCTTGTCGCAATTCCCCGCCGACTACCTCGGCCTCACCGAACGCGGGCGCCTGCAACCGGGGGCCTGGGCCGACTGCGTGCGGCTGGATCGCTCACTGAAACTGACCGCTGTCATGGTCGAAGGAGAAGACATTGACTTCAAAAATGCTTGAAGAGGCGCTGTCCTCGTTCGAGGCCGTGCAGGCCCAGTTGCAAACACTCGACCCGCAGATGATCGAGATCGCCGGGCGCCTGCGCCGCCAGCCGCCGCAAGTGGCCATGACCGTGGCACGCGGCAGCTCCGACCACGCCGCCAGCTACTTCGCCTACCTGACCATGCAACTGCTGGGCATCCCGGTGGCGTCGCTGCCGATGTCGGTGGTGACCATGCAGCAGGCGCCATTGAAGGTCAGCGGCCAGGTGGCATTCGCCTTTTCGCAATCGGGGCAAAGCCCGGACCTGGTCAACAGCCTGCGCCTGTTGCGCAAGCGCGGCGCCCTGAGCATTTCGCTGGTCAACGCCGAAGAATCGCCATTGGAAGCCGCCTGCGAATTCAGCCTGCCATTGTTGGCCGGCACTGAAAGCAGCGTCGCCGCGACCAAGAGTTTTATCGCCACCCTCAGCGCCAGCGCGCGGTTGATCAGCCACTGGAAAGAAGATGCCGAATTGCTCAATGCCGGCCTTGCCTTGCCCGAAGGCCTGCGCGACGCCGCGCAACAGGACTGGAGCCCGGCCATCGATGCCTTGCGCGGTTGTCAGCGGCTGATGGTGATCGGCCGTGGCGCCGGTTTCGCCATCGCCCAGGAAGCGGCGCTCAAGTTCAAGGAGACCTCCGCGATCCAGGCCGAAGCCTTCAGCAGCGCCGAAGTCCGTCATGGTCCGATGGCCTTGATTGGCGACAACTACCCGCTGCTGGTGTTTGCCCCACGGGGCCCCGAACAGGCTGGTTTGTTGAGCCTGGCCACCGACATGCGCCAGCGCGGCGCCCTTGTCCTGCTGGCCGCGCCGGATGACGTGCTTGAACGCGACCTGACCCTGACCCGCGCCGAACACCCGGCCCTCGACCCGATTCTGGCGATCCAGAGTTTCTACGTGATGGCTGCCGGCCTGGCCGTGGCCCGAGGCATGGACCCGGACCAGCCGCGACACCTGAGCAAAGTGACGCGCACACACTAAATCGAATGGCGATTGATTGACCTGTAGGAGCGAGCCTGCTCGCGATGGACGTGAACGATGACGCGTTCTTCCTGAATGTACGCGTTGCTCTCAAGTTCTTCGCGAGCAGGCTGAACTGGTCAACTAATTTTGGACACCAGTTACGGTTTTCATGCCGCCAGTTTTTCCATAGCTACCGGTGAACGATAGCCGTTGTAGCTATGGAGCCTGACGTTGTTGTAACGCATCACGTAGCGTTGCACGTCTATGCGGGCTTCATGCTCAGAGTTGTAGCCATCTTCTGGCACCCACTCTGATTTAAGGCTCCCAAAGAAACGCTCCATCGGGGCGTTATCCC
>NZ_JBFULI010000018.1:0-117390 GCF_056400405.1 Pseudomonas sp. P5_B3
GTGTGAAGACGCAATGAACCGAAAGTTCGACGCTCACAAAACACCGAAAGCTGTCACATACCCAATTTGCTGAAACGTTGAAAAACGGTTCAGTACCCGAATTTCTTGACGACCATAGAGCATTGGAACCACCTGATCCCATCCCGAACTCAGCAGTGAAACGATGCATCGCCGATGGTAGTGTGGGGTTTCCCCATGTGAGAGTAGGTCATCGTCAAGATTAAATTCCGAACCCCCTATCTGCGCACGCAGGTAGGGGTTTTGTTTTTGTCCGCAGGAAAGCCACGGCTACTGGATTTCTATGCAATCGCTCGGTGCGTGGCTATCATGCGGGCCTCATTGTGAGGCGAGACCTGCATGCTGACGTTGTTAAAGCTTCTTAAAGATGGCCGATTCCATTCGGGTCAAGCATTGGGTGCTGCCCTGGGCGTCAGTCGAAGTGCCGTGTGGAAGCAGCTTCAGCATTTGGAGGCTGAGCTGGGTTTGTCTATTCATAAGGTTCGTGGGCGCGGCTATCAATTGTCCGCGCCATTAGCGCTGCTCGATCCTGCCGAGATAAGCGCTCAGGCGCACTCTTGCGCCTGGCCCGTCCAGGTTTACGACTCAATCGACTCCACTAATGCCGAAGCACTGCGCGCTATCGGACGGGGGCAGGCGGCACCGTTTGTGGTGCTTTCGGAGCGGCAGACGGCCGGGCGCGGGCGACGTGGTCGCAAGTGGGTCAGTCCATTCGCAGAAAATCTCTATTACAGCCTGGTGCTACGCATTGATGGTGGGATGCGTCAGTTGGAGGGCTTGAGTCTGGTCGTTGGACTCGCTGTTTTGCAGACGTTACGTGAGCTCGGTATTGCAGCCGCTGGGTTGAAGTGGCCTAACGATGTCCTTGTGGGGCAGAAAAAGATCGCTGGAATATTGCTTGAGTTGGTTGGTGATCCTGCTGATGTGTGCCACGTGGTTCTGGGGGTAGGAATCAATGTGAATATGCAGTCCGCTGATGAGGTGGACCAGCAATGGACTTCCCTGCGGCTCGAGTCAGGCAAGTTGTTTGATCGCAACCAATTGGTCGCGGTGTTGGGGGAGATACTGCAGCGATACCTGGCTCGTCACCAGGCGGGTGGTTTTTTGGCCATCCAGTCAGAGTGGGAGCAGAATCACCTGTGGCAGGGGCGAAGCGTGTCGTTGATTGCCGGCGTCAATCAAATTGATGGTGAAGTGCTTGGTATTGATGGCCAGGGCGCCTTGCGCCTGAAGGTGGATGGTGTGGAGAAAGTCTTCAGTGGTGGTGAGTTGAGCCTGAGGTTGCGTGATGATTCTTGAGCTCGATTGTGGGAATAGTTTCATCAAGTGGCGTGTGCTTGCCGCTAATGCCGGGCAGGTGCTGGGCGAAGGGGTCGTCGATTCCAATCTCGCATTGCTGGAGGGGTTGGGGGAGCTCAAAGGGCTTGCCCTCACGTTTTGCCGGCTGGTGAGCGTCAGGACCGCGGAGGAAACCGCTGCGCTGACGTCTTTGCTCAGGGATACCTTTGATGTGCCGGTTGTGTGCGCAACGCCAGCGCGCGAAATGTCAGGCGTGCGCAACGGGTATGAGGAGTTTGAGCGGCTGGGTCTGGATCGGTGGCTTGCAATGCTCGGGGGCTTTCATCTGGCGTCAGCTGCGTGTCTGGTGCTCGATTTCGGTACGGMCGTGACTGCTGACTTTATAGCGGCGGATGGAGAGCACCTGGGTGGTTTCATCTGTCCGGGGATGCCGTTGATGCGTAACCAGTTACGCACCCACACTCGCAAAATTCGTTATGGGGATCTGGCGGCCGAGCAGGCACTGGAAAGTCTTGTCCCGGGGCGCGCGACTGTCGAGGCTGTAGAGCGTGGTTGTTTGCTGATGTTGCGCGGCTTCGTGCTGACCCAGCTCGAGTTGGCGCGCAGCTACTGGGGTGAGGACTTTGTCGTATTCCTCACCGGGGGGGATGCGGGCCTGGTTACTGAGGTCGTGCCTCAGGCCAGGGTTGTTCCGGACTTGGTGTTTGTCGGATTGGCCATGGCCTGTCCCTTATCCTGAGGTTTTTATGCGTTGGTTGTTTCTGCTGCTGCTTGTCCTCAATGGCTTCTACTACATCTGGCATCAACAAGAGGCTCCTCTGCGCGCGAAGGATGTCACGCCTTTGAGCCTGTATCGCGGATCTCAACAAGATATCCGCTTGTTGAGCGAAGCGAGTGACGTAGCCAAAGACAAGAGTAAAACTGTCTCGACAGACAATGGCTGCCTTTATCTGGGCGGCTATACGCGCCAGGAGGCCGCGCAGGCGGTTGAGCGACGTTTGAGCGGGATGGAGGTCAAGTATCAGTCCCTGCCGAAAGCTGCGGCAGAAGGGGCGGGGTATTGGGTGCGTATCGCACCGGAAAGCCGGCGTTGGCTGGACGATTTGCAGTTGATAAACCTTTCTAAAGAATTCAATGAGTTAAAACATAAAATAATGCCGTGCGAGGGGGTTGCACCCACCGAATAGTTTGCATAGAATGGCGCCCGCTCCACAGCGAACACCGGAAACGGTTAACGGTGTGAAGTGAGGTCAACGCAGCTAAGCTCAGGTTTTTAATGAGAAAAATGCTTGACAGAAGGCTGGCATGATGTAGAATGCCGGCTCGCTTAGGAGGGGTTCCCGAGCGGCCAAAGGGATCAGACTGTAAATCTGACGTCTACGACTTCGAAGGTTCGAATCCTTCCCCCTCCACCATTTTTAGCGAGAGCTGTAAGCCTCGCGGGTATAGTTTAGTGGTAGAACCTCAGCCTTCCAAGCTGATGATGCGGGTTCGATTCCCGCTACCCGCTCCAAGTTTACAGGTTTTGCACAGTGTTACGCTCTTGTAGCTCAGTTGGTAGAGCACACCCTTGGTAAGGGTGAGGTCAGCGGTTCAAATCCGCTCAAGAGCTCCATATAACAAGGCAGATATGAAAATATCTGCCTTTGTTTTAGGTGGTAGTGGTTGCGCCTGATTGTGTTTCTGAGGGTTGCCGGTGTCGTGAATGCCGGCGTTGCAGCCAGGATTGCCTGGTAAGTGTTGTAAAGTCTTTTTCGGGTCGGCATAATGGTCGGCCTGATTTTGTTTTAGGTCAGTAGCTCAATTGGCAGAGCGACGGTCTCCAAAACCGTAGGTTGGGGGTTCGATTCCCTCCTGACCTGCCAGATTCACTCGGTGTGTCTGGCTTTCTTTTCACAGGATCTTCATAGATGACTCCTAAAGCTGAAGCTCAAGGCTCTCGTTTCGACCTCCTCAAGTGGCTTGTAGTAGTCGCTCTGGTGGTTGTTGGCGTTGTTGGCAATCAGTACTTTTCTACTTCGCCGATCCTGTACCGCGTACTCGCATTGCTTGCTATTGCTGCCGTAGCTGCCTTTGTAGGCTTGCAGACGGTCAAGGGCAAGTCTTTCTTTGTACTGGTTAAGGAAGCACGCACCGAAATTCGTAAAGTCGTTTGGCCAACTCGCCAAGAAACCACGCAGACCACGTTGATCGTTGTGGCTGTTGTCCTGGTTATGGCGTTGCTGTTGTGGGGGCTTGATTCCCTGCTCGGCTGGCTTGTTTCCTTGATCGTCGGCTAAGGGTGTCCCGTGGCTAAGCGTTGGTATGTTGTGCATGCTTACTCCGGTTACGAGAAGCATGTAATGCGCTCGCTGATCGAGCGCGTAAAGCTGGCCGGTATGGAAGATGGCTTCGGCGAGATTCTGGTTCCCACTGAAGAAGTGGTTGAAATGCGCAATGGCCAGAAGCGCAAAAGCGAACGCAAATTCTTCCCTGGCTATGTGCTGGTGCAGATGGATATGAACGAGGGTACTTGGCACTTGGTCAAGGATACTCCTCGGGTGATGGGTTTCATTGGCGGTACTGCCGATAAGCCTGCGCCAATCACCGATAAAGAAGCAGAAGCGATTCTGCGCCGCGTTGCCGATGGCAGCGACAAGCCGAAGCCGAAGACGTTGTTCGAGCCAGGCGAGTCGGTGCGTGTCAGTGATGGTCCGTTCGCAGATTTTACCGGTGTTGTTGAAGAAGTTAACTACGAAAAGAGCCGGATCCAGGTCGCAGTGCTCATTTTCGGTCGCTCTACTCCGGTGGAGCTCGAGTTCAGCCAGGTCGAAAAGGTCTAGTTGAACAAAAATCCCAACCCCGCAGCCGTAGGCTGTGGGGTTTTGTCGTCACTGGGATAAACGCGCAAGTAACCGGGGAGCCTTTCGAGGCGTTTGAACCCGTAATTGGAGTGCCTCATGGCCAAGAAGATTACCGCTTACATCAAGCTGCAAGTGAAAGCCGCTCAGGCTAACCCAAGCCCACCTGTTGGTCCTGCTCTGGGTCAGCACGGCGTGAACATCATGGAATTCTGCAAGGCTTTCAACGCCCGTACTCAGGGTCTTGAGCCAGGTCTGCCGACTCCAGTGATCATCACTGTCTACAGCGACCGTAGCTTCACTTTCGAAACCAAATCCACCCCTGCTTCGGTTCTGCTGAAGAAGGCGGCCGGTCTGACCAGCGGTTCCGCTCGTCCGAACACCGTTAAGGTTGGCACCGTGACTCGTGCTCAGCTGGAAGAAATCGCGAAAACCAAAAACGCGGATCTGACTGCAGCTGATATGGAAGCAGCCGTGCGTACTATCGCCGGTTCTGCTCGTAGCATGGGCCTTAACGTGGAGGGTGTGTAATGGCTAAGCTGACCAAGCGTCAAAAGGCTATCGCCGGCAAAATCGAAGCAGGCAAGGCCTACAACTTTGTAGACGCTGCTGCCCTGCTGGCCGAGCTGTCGACTGTCAAGTTCAGCGAGTCGTTCGACGTAGCTGTAAACCTGGGTGTTGACCCACGTAAATCCGACCAGGTCGTTCGTAGCGCTACTGTGCTGCCACACGGCACTGGCAAGACCGTTCGCGTTGCTGTGTTCACCCAGGGTCCAGCTGCTGAAGCCGCTCTGGCTGCCGGCGCTGACCGCGTAGGCATGGACGACCTGGCTGCCGAAATGAAAGGCGGCGACCTGAACTATGACGTAGTGATCGCATCCCCGGATGCAATGCGCGTTGTAGGTCAGTTGGGTCAGATCCTCGGTCCACGTGGCCTGATGCCTAACCCTAAAGTCGGCACCGTAACTCCAGACGTAGCTACCGCGGTTAAAAACGCCAAGGCTGGTCAGGTTCGTTATCGCACCGACAAAAACGGCATCATCCACACTTCCGTTGGCAAGATCGGCTTCGACGCCGTCAAGCTGAAGGAAAACGTTGAGGCCCTGATCGCTGATCTGAAGCGTATCAAGCCAGCTTCCTCGAAAGGCATTTACGTCAAGCGCGTTACCCTGAGCACCACTATGGGCCCAGGTCTGGTCATCGACCAAAGCTCGCTCGACGCGTAAGACACAGATTGGCGCAAGTAATTGCGCCAATTGAAAAATTGGGGTCCCTGCCTGGCGGGGGCTATCCAAGACCGTAGGCGACGCAAGTCTTAAACCACAAGCCTACGCAGATGGTGCTCCCGGTTCCTTACCGAATCAGACACCAAAACGACATCCGGTTTCGACCAGATGAAACGGTAACAAGCAGGAGTTAAACCCGTGGCAATTAAACTCGAAGACAAGAAGGCCATCGTCGCTGAAGTCAACGAGGCTGCCAAAGTCGCTCTGTCCGCTGTCGTGGCTGATGCCCGTGGCGTAACAGTAGGCGCGATGACCGGACTCCGTAAAGAGGCTCGTGAAGCTGGCGTTTACGTACGTGTTGTACGTAACACCCTGCTCAAGCGCGCTGTTGCTGACACTGAATTCAGTGTCCTCAACGACGTGTTCACTGGCCCTACCCTGATTGCGTTCTCCAAGGAACATCCAGGCGCTGCTGCCCGGATCTTCAAGGAATTCGCAAAGGGTCAGGACAAGTTCGAGATCAAGGCAGCTGCGTTCGAGGGCAAGTTCCTCGCAGCTAACCAAATCGACGTACTGGCAACTCTGCCGACCCGTGACGAAGCAATTTCTCAGCTGATGAGCGTGATTCAAGGCGCTACCAGCAAATTGGCTCGTACTCTGGCGGCAATTCGCGACCAGAAAGAAGCTGCTGCAGCCTAAGGCTCGTCAACTTCTCGCGTTTTTTGTTTTTTTCGATGGTCGCGTAGGCCGTCCCCAATATCAGGAATTAGATTCATGTCTATCTCTCAGAACGATATCCTTGAAGCAGTTGGCAACATGTCCGTAATGGAAGTTGTTGAGCTGATCAAAGCTTTCGAAGAAAAATTCGGCGTTACCGCTGCTGCTGCATCGGCAGGTCCTGCCGCTGCTGCCGCTGTTGTTGAAGAGCAAACCGAATTCAACGTCATGCTGACCGAAGCTGGCGAGAAGAAAGTTAAC
Source organism: Pseudomonas sp. P5_B3 (assembly GCF_056400405.1). NCBI lineage: Bacteria > Pseudomonadati > Pseudomonadota > Gammaproteobacteria > Pseudomonadales > Pseudomonadaceae > Pseudomonas > Pseudomonas sp. P5_B3. Next base: position 6,362 of record NZ_JBFULI010000018.1, read on the forward strand.
GTGATCAAGGCTGTACGTGAACTGACCGGTCTGGGCCTGAAAGAAGCCAAGGCTGTAGTTGACGGCGCACCTGCCATGGTTCTGGAAGCTGTTGCCAAAGAAGCAGCTGACAAAGCCAAAGCAGTTCTGGAAGAAGCAGGCGCTAAAGTCGAGCTGAAGTAAGCATCGACTTTGCTCCTCCAGCCCGAGCGTTAAGCGACAGGCTGATGGCTGGTGGCTCTTGCCACCGGCCTTTTTCCGTTACTGGCAGCCGACTCGGTCGGTGCCGATAACGTGCTGTAACCACCCGATGCGGTGGCGCAAACCATGGGGTTTGCACGATTTTCTGGCTGCTCCCGTCGGGAGGGGCCAAACAAGCAGGTGACCAAGCTGGGGAACGCTGATGGCTTACTCATATACTGAGAAAAAACGTATCCGCAAGGACTTTAGCAAGTTGCCGGACGTCATGGATGTGCCGTACCTCCTGGCCATCCAGCTGGATTCGTATCGTGAATTCTTGCAAGCGGGAGCGACTAAAGATCAGTTCCGCGACGTGGGCCTGCATGCGGCCTTCAAATCCGTTTTCCCGATCATCAGCTACTCCGGCAATGCTGCGCTGGAGTACGTCGGTTATCGCCTGGGCGAACCGGCATTTGATGTCAAAGAATGCGTATTGCGCGGTGTAACTTACGCCGTACCTTTGCGGGTAAAAGTGCGCCTGATCATTTTCGACAAAGAATCGTCGAACAAAGCGATCAAGGACATCAAAGAGCAAGAAGTCTACATGGGTGAAATCCCCCTGATGACTGAAAACGGTACCTTCGTAATCAACGGTACCGAGCGTGTAATCGTTTCCCAGCTGCACCGTTCCCCGGGCGTGTTCTTCGACCACGACCGTGGCAAGACGCACAGCTCCGGTAAACTGCTGTACTCCGCGCGCATCATTCCTTACCGCGGTTCGTGGCTGGACTTCGAGTTCGACCCGAAAGACTGCGTGTTCGTGCGTATCGACCGTCGTCGCAAGCTGCCTGCCTCGGTACTGCTGCGCGCGCTGGGCTATACCACTGAAGAAGTGCTGGACGCGTTCTACACCACCAACGTATTCCACGTGAAGGGCGAGACCCTGAGCCTGGAACTGGTGCCTCAGCGCCTGCGCGGTGAAATCGCCGTCCTCGATATTCTGGATGACAAAGGCAAGGTTATTGTCGAGCAAGGTCGTCGTATCACCGCTCGCCACATCAACCAGCTGGAAAAAGCCGGGATCAAAGAGCTGGATGTGCCTCTGGACTACGTCCTGGGTCGCACAACCGCCAAGGTCATCGTGCACCCGGCAACCGGCGAAATCCTGGCAGAGTGCAACACCGAGCTGAACACCGAGATCCTGGCCAAAATCGCCAAGGCTCAGGTTGTTCGCATCGAAACTCTGTACACCAACGATATCGACTGCGGTCCGTTCGTCTCCGACACCCTGAAGATCGACTCCACCAGCAACCAACTGGAAGCGCTGGTCGAGATCTATCGCATGATGCGTCCTGGCGAGCCGCCAACCAAAGACGCTGCCGAGACCCTGTTCAACAACCTGTTCTTCAGCCCTGAGCGCTATGACCTGTCTGCGGTCGGCCGGATGAAGTTCAACCGTCGTATCGGTCGTACCGAGATCGAAGGTTCGGGCGTGCTGTGCAAGGAAGACATCGTCGCGGTACTGAAGACCCTGGTCGACATCCGTAACGGTAAAGGCATCGTCGATGACATCGACCACCTGGGTAACCGTCGTGTTCGCTGCGTAGGCGAAATGGCCGAGAACCAGTTCCGCGTTGGCCTGGTACGTGTTGAGCGTGCGGTCAAAGAGCGTCTGTCGATGGCTGAAAGCGAAGGCCTGATGCCGCAAGACCTGATCAACGCCAAGCCAGTGGCTGCGGCGGTGAAAGAGTTCTTCGGTTCCAGCCAGCTGTCCCAGTTCATGGACCAGAACAACCCGCTGTCCGAGATCACCCACAAGCGTCGTGTTTCCGCACTCGGCCCTGGCGGTCTGACTCGTGAGCGTGCCGGCTTCGAAGTTCGTGACGTACACCCGACTCACTACGGTCGTGTATGCCCGATCGAAACGCCGGAAGGTCCGAACATCGGTCTGATCAACTCCCTGGCTGCCTACGCGCGCACCAACCAGTACGGCTTCCTCGAGAGCCCGTACCGTGTGGTGAAAGACGCTCTGGTCACCGACGAGATCGTATTCCTGTCCGCCATCGAAGAAGCCGATCACGTGATCGCTCAGGCCTCGGCCACGATGAACGACAAGAAAGTCCTGATCGACGAACTGGTAGCTGTTCGTCACTTGAACGAATTCACCGTCAAGGCGCCGGAAGACGTCACCTTGATGGACGTATCGCCGAAGCAGGTAGTTTCGGTTGCTGCGTCGCTGATTCCGTTCCTCGAGCACGACGACGCCAACCGTGCGTTGATGGGTTCGAACATGCAGCGTCAAGCTGTACCAACCCTGCGCGCTGACAAGCCGCTGGTAGGTACCGGCATGGAGCGTAACGTAGCCCGTGACTCCGGCGTTTGCGTCGTGGCTCGTCGTGGCGGCGTGATCGACTCCGTCGACGCCAGCCGTATCGTGGTTCGTGTTGCCGATGACGAAGTTGAAACCGGTGAAGCCGGTGTCGACATCTACAACCTGACCAAGTACACCCGCTCCAACCAGAACACCTGCATCAACCAGCGTCCGCTGGTGCGTAAGGGTGATCGGGTTCAGCGTAGCGACATCATGGCCGACGGCCCGTCCACCGACATGGGTGAGCTGGCGCTGGGTCAGAACATGCGCATCGCGTTCATGGCATGGAACGGCTTCAACTTCGAAGACTCCATCTGCCTGTCCGAGCGTGTTGTTCAGGAAGACCGCTTCACCACGATCCACATCCAGGAACTGACCTGTGTGGCCCGTGACACCAAGCTTGGCCCAGAGGAAATCACTGCCGACATCCCGAACGTGGGTGAAGCGGCTCTGAACAAGCTGGACGAAGCCGGTATCGTTTACGTAGGTGCTGAAGTTGGCGCAGGCGACATCCTGGTCGGTAAGGTCACTCCGAAAGGCGAGACCCAGCTGACTCCGGAAGAAAAACTGCTGCGTGCGATCTTCGGTGAAAAAGCCAGCGACGTTAAGGACACTTCCCTGCGTGTACCTACCGGTACCAAAGGTACTGTCATCGACGTACAGGTCTTCACCCGCGACGGCGTTGAGCGTGATGCTCGTGCACTGTCGATCGAGAAGTCCCAGCTGGACGAGATCCGCAAGGACCTGAACGAAGAGTTCCGCATCGTTGAAGGTGCTACTTTCGAACGTCTGCGTTCCGCTCTGGTCGGCCACAAAGCCGAAGGCGGCGCCGGTCTGAAGAAAGGCCAGGACATCACCGACGAAGTTCTCGACGGTCTTGAGCACGGCCAGTGGTTCAAACTGCGCATGGCTGAAGATGCTCTGAACGAGCAGCTCGAGAAGGCTCAGGCCTACATCGTTGATCGTCGCCGTCTGCTGGACGACAAGTTCGAAGACAAGAAGCGCAAACTGCAGCAGGGCGATGACCTGGCTCCAGGCGTGCTGAAAATCGTCAAGGTCTACCTGGCAATCCGTCGTCGCATCCAGCCGGGCGACAAGATGGCCGGTCGTCACGGTAACAAGGGTGTGGTCTCCGTGATCATGCCGGTTGAAGACATGCCGCACGATGCCAATGGCACCCCGGTCGACGTTGTCCTCAACCCGTTGGGCGTACCTTCGCGTATGAACGTCGGTCAGATCCTTGAAACCCACCTGGGCCTCGCGGCCAAGGGTCTGGGCGAGAAGATCAACCGCATGATTGAAGAGCAGCGCAAAGTTGCCGAGCTGCGCAAGTTCCTGCACGAGATCTATAACGAGATCGGCGGTCGTCAGGAAAGCCTCGATGACTTCTCGGACCAGGAAATCCTGGATCTGGCTCAAAACCTGCGTGGCGGCGTTCCAATGGCCACTCCAGTGTTCGACGGTGCCAAGGAAAGCGAAATCAAGGCCATGCTGAAACTGGCGGATCTGCCAGAAAGCGGCCAGATGCAGCTGACCGACGGCCGTACCGGCAACAAGTTCGAGCGCCCGGTTACCGTTGGCTACATGTACATGCTGAAGCTGAACCACTTGGTAGACGACAAGATGCACGCTCGTTCTACCGGTTCGTACAGCCTGGTTACCCAGCAGCCGCTGGGTGGTAAGGCGCAGTTCGGTGGTCAGCGTTTCGGGGAGATGGAGGTCTGGGCACTGGAAGCATACGGTGCCGCTTACACTCTGCAAGAAATGCTCACAGTGAAGTCGGACGATGTGAACGGCCGTACCAAGATGTACAAAAACATCGTGGATGGCGATCACCGTATGGAGCCGGGCATGCCCGAGTCCTTCAACGTGTTGATCAAGGAAATTCGTTCCCTCGGCATCGATATCGATCTGGAAACCGAATAACACGTGACGCGAATCGAGAGCGGGGCAGGATTGCCCGCTCTCTGCTCCGCCAGGAGGAAAGGCCTTGAAAGACCTACTGAATTTGCTGAAAAACCAGGGTCAAGTCGAAGAGTTCGACGCCATCCGTATCGGATTGGCATCGCCTGAGATGATCCGTTCGTGGTCGTTCGGTGAAGTTAAAAAGCCGGAAACCATCAACTACCGTACGTTCAAGCCTGAGCGTGACGGCCTGTTCTGCGCCAAGATCTTTGGCCCGGTAAAGGATTACGAGTGCCTGTGCGGTAAGTACAAGCGCTTGAAGCACCGTGGTGTGATCTGCGAGAAGTGTGGCGTTGAAGTCGCGCTGGCAAAAGTTCGTCGTGAGCGCATGGCGCACATCGAACTGGCCTCGCCAGTTGCCCACATCTGGTTCCTGAAATCGCTGCCGTCCCGTATCGGCTTGCTGATGGACATGACCCTGCGTGATATCGAACGCGTTCTCTACTTCGAGAGCTATGTCGTTATCGATCCAGGCATGACCACCCTTGAAAAAGGTCAGCTGCTCAACGACGAGCAGTACTTCGAAGCGCTGGAAGAGTTCGGCGACGATTTCGATGCCCGCATGGGTGCCGAAGCTGTCCGCGAACTGCTGCACGCTATCGACCTGGAACACGAGATTGGCCGCCTGCGTGAAGAAATTCCGCAAACCAACTCCGAAACCAAGATCAAGAAGCTGTCCAAGCGTCTGAAGTTGATGGAAGCCTTCCAGGGTTCCGGCAACCTGCCAGAGTGGATGGTGCTGACCGTTCTGCCGGTTCTGCCGCCAGATCTGCGTCCACTGGTCCCGCTCGATGGCGGTCGCTTCGCGACTTCCGACCTCAACGATCTGTATCGTCGAGTGATCAACCGTAACAACCGCTTGAAGCGCCTGCTGGATCTGTCCGCTCCGGACATCATCGTGCGCAACGAAAAGCGTATGTTGCAGGAAGCCGTCGACGCACTGCTCGACAACGGTCGTCGTGGCCGCGCTATCACCGGCTCCAACAAGCGTCCTCTGAAATCCCTGGCTGACATGATCAAGGGTAAGCAGGGTCGTTTCCGTCAGAACTTGCTCGGTAAGCGTGTTGACTACTCCGGCCGTTCGGTAATTACCGTAGGTCCGACCCTGCGTCTGCACCAGTGCGGTCTGCCGAAGAAGATGGCTCTCGAGCTGTTCAAACCGTTCATTTTCGGCAAGCTTGAAATGCGTGGTCTCGCTACCACCATCAAGGCTGCCAAGAAGATGGTCGAGCGCGAGCTGCCAGAGGTTTGGGACGTTCTCGCTGAAGTGATTCGCGAACACCCGGTTCTTCTCAACCGTGCACCGACCCTTCACCGTCTGGGTATCCAGGCGTTTGAACCGGTACTGATCGAAGGTAAGGCTATCCAGCTGCACCCTCTGGTCTGCGCCGCGTACAACGCCGACTTCGACGGCGACCAAATGGCCGTGCACGTACCGCTGACGCTGGAAGCCCAGCTCGAAGCGCGTGCGTTGATGATGTCGACCAACAACATTCTGTCGCCAGCCAACGGTGAGCCAATCATCGTTCCGTCGCAGGACGTTGTATTGGGTCTGTACTACATGACTCGTGAAGCGATCAACGCCAAGGGCGAAGGTCGTGTGTTCGCGGATCTGCAAGAAGTTGACCGTGTGTTCCGTGCCGGCGAAGCCGCACTGCACGCCAAGGTCAAGGTGCGGATCAACGAAACCGTCAACGACCGTGATGGCGGCAGCGTGAGCAACACCCGTATCGTCGACACCACTGTCGGCCGTGCGCTGTTGTTCCAGGTTGTGCCAAAAGGTCTGTCCTACGACGTCGTCAACCTGCCGATGAAGAAAAAGGCGATCTCCAAGCTGATCAACCAGTGCTATCGCGTGGTTGGTCTGAAAGAGACCGTGATCTTCGCTGACCAGTTGATGTACACCGGTTTTGCTTATTCGACCATTTCCGGCGTTTCCATCGGTGTTAACGACTTCGTTATCCCGGATGAAAAAGCCCGCATCATCAATGCTGCTACTGATGAAGTGAAAGAGATCGAAAGCCAGTACGCCTCCGGCCTGGTAACCCAGGGCGAGAAGTACAACAAAGTGATCGACCTTTGGTCCAAGGCGAACGACGAAGTTTCCAAGGCGATGATGGCCAACCTCTCKAAAGAGAAAGTCATCGACCGTCATGGCGTCGAAGTCGACCAGGAATCCTTCAACTCGATGTACATGATGGCCGACTCGGGTGCGCGGGGTTCCGCAGCACAGATTCGTCAGCTGGCCGGTATGCGTGGCCTGATGGCCAAGCCGGACGGTTCCATCATTGAAACGCCGATTACCGCGAACTTCCGTGAAGGTTTGAGCGTACTTCAGTACTTCATCTCCACTCACGGTGCTCGTAAGGGTCTTGCGGATACCGCGTTGAAAACGGCTAACTCCGGTTACCTGACTCGTCGTCTGGTAGACGTTGCACAAGATCTGGTTGTAACCGAGATCGATTGCGGCACCGAGCACGGTCTGCTGATGACTCCGCACATTGAAGGCGGTGACGTTGTAGAGCCGTTGGGTGAGCGCGTATTGGGTCGTGTTATCGCCCGTGACGTATTCAAGCCAGGTACCGAGGACGTCATCGTTCCTGCCGGCACCCTGGTAGACGAGAAGTGGGTCGAGTTCATCGAGCTCAACAGCATCGACGAAGTGATCGTGCGTTCGCCGATCAGCTGCGAAACCCGTTTCGGCATCTGCGCCAAGTGCTACGGTCGTGATCTGGCTCGTGGTCACCAGGTGAACATCGGTGAAGCGGTCGGCGTTATCGCTGCCCAGTCCATCGGTGAGCCGGGTACCCAGCTGACGATGCGTACGTTCCACATCGGTGGTGCGGCAAGCCGGACCTCCGCAGCCGACAGCGTTCAGGTGAAGAATGGCGGTACTGTCCGTCTGCACAACCTGAAGCATGTTGAGCGAGTGGATGGTCACCTGGTTGCCGTGTCCCGTTCCGGTGAGCTGGCCATCGCTGATGACTTCGGTCGTGAGCGTGAGCGTTACAAGCTGCCATACGGTGCCGTGATTTCGGTTAAAGAAGGTGACAAGGTCGAAGCTGGCGCCATCGTGGCCAAGTGGGATCCGCACACTCACCCGATCGTTACCGAAATGAAAGGTACCGTGACCTACGTGGGCATGGAAGAAGGCATCACGATCAAGCGTCAGACTGACGAATTGACCGGTATGACCAACATTGAAGTACTCGACGCCAAAGATCGTCCAGCTGCCGGTAAGGACATCCGTCCTGCCGTGAAGATGGTCGACGACAACGGCAAGGATCTGTTGCTGCCAGGCACTGACGTTATCGCTCAGTACTTCCTGCCAGCCAACGCCCTGGTTGGTGTAGCGGATGGTGCGAAGATCGCGATCGGTGATGTTATCGCTCGTATCCCGCAAGAGACTTCGAAGACTCGCGACATCACCGGTGGTCTGCCGCGTGTTGCCGACTTGTTCGAAGCCCGTCGTCCGAAAGAAGCGTCGATTCTGGCTGAAGTCAGCGGCACCATCGCGTTCGGTAAAGAGACCAAAGGCAAGCGCCGTCTGGTTATTACCCCGAACGACGGTACCGATCCGTACGAAGAGCTGATTCCGAAGTGGCGTCACCTGAACGTGTTCGAAGGCGAACAGGTAAACCGCGGCGAAGTTATCTCCGACGGTCCGAGCGATCCACACGACATCCTGCGTCTGCTGGGTGTGAGTGCGCTGGCCAAGTACATCGTCAACGAGATCCAGGACGTTTACCGTCTGCAAGGCGTGAAGATCAACGACAAGCACATCGAGACCATCCTGCGTCAGATGCTGCGTAAAGTTGAGATCGCTGAATCCGGCGATTCCAGTTTCATCAAGGGCGACCAGATGGAATTGACTCACGTACTGGTAGAGAACGAGCGTCTGAGCGGCGAAGACAAGTTTGTCTCCAAGTTCACTCGCGTTCTGCTGGGTATCACCAAGGCGTCGTTGTCCACCGAATCGTTCATCTCGGCGGCTTCCTTCCAGGAAACCACTCGCGTACTGACCGAGGCGGCGGTAACCGGCAAGCGCGATTACCTGCGCGGCCTGAAAGAAAACGTGGTCGTGGGTCGTCTGATCCCGGCTGGTACCGGCCTGGCTTATCACAGCGAGCGTAAGCGCCGCCGTGATGCAGACAAGCCGTTGCGCGTAAGCGCCAGTGAAGTGGAAGCTGCACTGACCGAAGCGCTGAACTCGAGCGGTAACTGAGTTCTGCGGTAAATGAGTGTGAGGCCCTGGTCACTCCGTTCATCGAATCGAGACAATTTGTCGAGATTGGATGAGCGGGGAGGGCGGGGCCTTGCCTTGACTGGGGACAAGATCCTCTTTAGACTCTTGTACCCCTAAATTTGGCGGGAACTCGTTCMTGCCATTTTGCTTTTCTTGCAAGACAATAGCGTCGCAAGACAACAGTGGAGCTAGTAGATGGCAACTATCAACCAGCTGGTACGTCAGCCGCGTAAGCGTATCGTCGAGAAATCCGACGTGCCTGCGCTGCAGAACTGCCCGCAACGCCGTGGCGTGTGCACCCGTGTGTACACCACCACGCCGAAAAAACCTAACTCGGCACTGCGTAAAGTATGCCGTGTGCGCCTGACCAACGGTTTCGAGGTTTCCTCGTACATCGGCGGTGAAGGCCACAACCTGCAAGAGCACAGCGTGGTACTGATCCGCGGCGGTCGTGTAAAAGACTTGCCAGGTGTTCGTTACCACACCGTTCGCGGTTCGTTGGATACTTCCGGTGTTAAAGGTCGTAACCAGGGTCGTTCGAAGTACGGTACCAAGCGTCCGAAGTAATCGGCCGTTTTGCAGTTTTTCATTTTATTGAGTCGATAAGAGTAAGGTCGGGCACGCATCCATAGGAGCTGTCCMGGGCTAACCTGAAGACCGTTTGAGGGCTTATCAATGCCAAGACGTCGCGTAGCAGCCAAGCGTGAGATTCTGGACGATCCGAAATACGGAAGCCAAATCCTCGCCAAATTCATGAACCACGTAATGGAAAGCGGCAAGAAAGCCGTTGCCGAGCGTATCGTTTATGGTGCCCTGGATACCGTGAAGGCTCGTAAGGCCGGCACCGATCCCCTGGAACTCTTCGAAAAAGCACTCGACGCCATCGCTCCGCTGGTCGAAGTGAAGTCGCGCCGCGTTGGTGGTGCTACTTACCAGGTTCCGGTCGAGGTTCGTCCTTCCCGTCGTAACGCTCTGGCAATGCGCTGGTTGGTAGACTACGCCCGCAAGCGCGGCGAGAAGTCTATGGCTCTGCGTTTGGCTGGCGAACTGTTGGACGCTGCTGAAGGTAAAGGTGCTGCAGTTAAGAAGCGTGAAGACGTTCACCGTATGGCTGAAGCCAACAAGGCTTTCTCGCACTACCGCTTCTAATTTTAGCGTCACTAATTTTGCGAGGGCTTTATGGCTCGTACAACACCGATTAATCGCTACCGTAACATTGGTATCGTTGCACACGTGGATGCTGGTAAAACCACCACCACCGAGCGCGTCCTTTTTTACACTGGCAAAAGTCACAAAATGGGCGAGGTGCATGACGGCGCCGCGACCACAGACTGGATGGTGCAGGAGCAGGAGCGTGGTATTACCATTACTTCTGCTGCCATTACCGCCTTCTGGCAGGGTTCTGCGAAGCAGCACAAGGACCAGTACCGTTTCAACGTCATCGATACCCCGGGCCACGTAGACTTCACTATTGAAGTTGAGCGTTCCCTGCGCGTACTCGACGGCGCGGTCGTTGTGTTCTGTGGTACTTCCGGCGTTGAGCCTCAGTCCGAAACCGTATGGCGTCAAGCCAACAAGTACGGTGTTCCACGTATCGTTTACGTGAACAAAATGGACCGTGCCGGTGCGAACTTCCTGCGTGTGATCGCTCAGATCAAGCAGCGTCTGGGTCACACTCCGGTGCCTATCCAGTTGGCTATCGGTTCCGAAGACAACTTCCAGGGTCAGATCGATCTGATGACCATGGAAGCGGTTTACTGGAACGATGCCGACAAGGGTATGACTCCTCGTCGTGAAGCTATCCCTGCCGAACTGCAGGAACTGGCTGAAGAGTGGCGCAACAACATGGTTGAGGCTGCGGCCGAAGCCAGCGAAGAGCTGATGAACAAGTACCTTGAAGGTGAAGAACTCACCATCGAGGAAATCAAGGGTGCTCTGCGTCAGCGTACTATCGCTGGTGAGATCGTTCTGGCTGTTTGCGGTTCTTCCTTCAAGAACAAGGGTGTTCCCCTGGTTCTCGACGCCGTTATCGACTACCTGCCGGCTCCAACCGACATTCCTGCCATCAAGGGTACCGACCCGGATGACGAGGAAAAGCAGATGGAGCGTCATGCAGACGACAACGAGCCGTTCTCGGCTCTGGCGTTCAAGATCGCTACCGACCCATTCGTGGGTACCTTGACTTTCGTCCGTGTTTACTCGGGCGTGTTGGCCTCCGGCGACGGCGTGATCAACTCGGTCAAAGGCAAGAAAGAGCGCGTGGGTCGTATGGTGCAGATGCACGCAAACGCCCGTGAAGAGATCAAGGAAGTACGCGCTGGTGACATCGCGGCCCTGATCGGCATGAAGGACGTCACCACTGGTGAAACCTTGTGCAACGCTGACAAGCCAATCATCCTGGTTCGCATGGACTTCCCGGAGCCGGTTATTTCGGTTGCCGTAGAGCCTAAGACCAAGGATGACCAGGAAAAAATGGGTATCGCTCTGGGCAAACTTGCTCAGGAAGACCCGTCTTTCCGCGTCAAGACTGATGAAGAGACTGGTCAAACGATCATCTCTGGCATGGGCGAACTGCACCTGGACATCCTGGTTGACCGGATGCGCCGTGAGTTCAACGTCGAAGCCAACATCGGCAAGCCTCAGGTTTCGTATCGTGAGCGCATCACGAAGAACTGCGAAATCGAAGGCAAGTTCGTTCGTCAGTCCGGTGGTCGTGGCCAGTTCGGCCATTGCTGGATCCGTTTTGCTCCTGCTGACGAAGGTCAGGAAGGTCTGCAATTCGTGAACGAAGTAGTGGGTGGTGTGGTTCCTAAGGAATACATCCCGGCTATCCAGAAGGGTATCGAAGAGCAGATGAAGAACGGCGTTGTTGCCGGCTATCCGCTGATCGGCCTGAAGGCTACCGTGTTTGATGGTTCTTACCACGACGTCGACTCGAACGAGATGGCGTTTAAGGTGGCTGCTTCCATGGCGACCAAGCAACTGGCCCAGAAGGGCGGTGGTGAGTTGCTCGAGCCGATCATGGCGGTAGAGGTTGTTACGCCTGAAGACTATATGGGTGACGTGATGGGCGACCTTAACCGTCGTCGCGGCATGATTCTGGGTATGGAAGACACGGTCTCCGGCAAGGTGATCCGTGCTGAAGTTCCGTTGGGCGAGATGTTCGGTTATGCGACCGACGTTCGTTCGATGTCCCAGGGTCGCGCAAGCTACTCTATGGAATTCAAAAAATACAATACAGCTCCGTCGCACATCGTCGAAACTGTAACCAAAAAACAAGGCTGATTCAGTCCTTTAGGCAAGGAGTTAATTGTCGTGGCTAAAGAAAAATTTGATCGTTCCCTACCGCACGTCAACGTTGGCACCATCGGTCACGTTGACCACGGTAAAACCACTCTGACCGCAGCTCTGACTCGCGTTTGCTCCGAAGTTTTCGGTTCCGCAATCGTTGATTTCGATAAAATCGACAGCGCGCCAGAAGAAAAAGCTCGTGGTATCACCATCAACACCGCGCACGTCGAGTACAACTCGAAGATCCGTCACTACGCTCACGTTGACTGCCCAGGTCACGCTGACTATGTGAAGAACATGATCACCGGTGCTGCCCAGATGGATGGCGCGATCCTGGTTTGCTCGGCCGCTGATGGTCCGATGCCACAAACCCGTGAACACATCCTGCTGTCCCGTCAGGTAGGCGTTCCGTACATCGTGGTTTTCCTGAACAAGGCTGACCTGGTAGACGACGCTGAGCTGCTGGAACTGGTCGAGATGGAAGTTCGCGACCTGCTGTCCACCTACGACTTCCCGGGCGATGACACTCCAATCATCATCGGTTCGGCTCGTATGGCGCTGGAAGGCARAGACGACAACGAAATGGGCACTACTGCCGTTCGTAAACTGGTTGAAACTCTGGACAGCTACATCCCAGAACCAGAGCGTGCTATCGACAAGCCATTCCTGATGCCAATCGAAGACGTATTCTCGATCTCGGGTCGTGGTACTGTTGTGACTGGTCGTATCGAGCGCGGTATCGTTCGCGTTCAAGATGCACTGGAAATCGTTGGTCTGCGTGACACCACCACCACCACCTGCACCGGTGTTGAAATGTTCCGCAAGCTGCTCGACGAAGGTCGTGCTGGCGAGAACTGCGGCGTTCTGCTGCGTGGTACCAAGCGTGACGACGTTGAGCGTGGCCAGGTTCTGGTTAAGCCGGGTTCGGTTAAGCCGCACACCAAGTTCACCGCAGAAGTTTACGTTCTGAGCAAGGAAGAAGGCGGTCGTCACACTCCGTTCTTCAAAGGCTACCGTCCACAGTTCTACTTCCGTACTACTGACGTGACTGGTAACTGCCAGCTGCCAGAAGGCGTTGAAATGGTAATGCCAGGTGATAACATCCAGATGGAAGTTACCCTGATCAAGACCATCGCAATGGAAGACGGCCTGCGTTTCGCTATCCGTGAAGGCGGTCGTACCGTCGGCGCTGGCGTCGTAGCCAAAATCATCGAGTAAGCATCTCTTTTGAGATAGCTTCGATGCTTTGAAAAGCCCCCGCTCAGCGGGGGCTTTTTTATTGGGTTGACACCCATCTGGGGCGTCTATAGAATTGCGCCTCCTTTTAACGGGCGTATTGCGCCCGGTGGGAATAGCAGCCGGAGTCTGAAATCCAATGCAAAATCAGCAAATCCGTATCAGGTTGAAGGCTTTCGACCATCGCCTGATCGACCAATCAACCCAGGAAATCGTGGAAACCGCGAAACGTACTGGTGCTCAAGTGCGTGGTCCAATTCCACTGCCTACCCGTAAAGAGCGGTTCACCGTTCTGGTCTCCCCGCACGTCAACAAAGACGCGCGTGACCAGTACGAGATCCGTACTCATAAGCGCGTTCTGGACATCGTCCAGCCAACGGATAAAACCGTTGATGCTCTTATGAAGCTTGATCTTGCGGCCGGTGTGGAAGTGCAGATCAGCCTCGGCTAAGACTCGGTCTTAGTCGTGTAACGCTCTGAAATGGGCGGCCATAGCGGGTGAAAGCCCCGTACACTCATGAGGTTTACAACATGACTATTGGTGTAGTCGGTCGTAAATGCGGTATGACCCGTATTTTCACCGAAGAAGGTGTCTCCATTCCGGTCACGGTCATTGAGATCGAACCGAATCGCGTCACCCAGTTCAAAACTGAAGAGACCGATGGCTATCGTGCAGTGCAAGTCACTGTCGGCGAGCGTCGCGCTTCGCGTGTAACAGCAGCTCAGGCTGGCCACTTCGCTAAGGCGAATGTTGCCGCTGGTCGTACCGTAATGGAATTCCGCCTTGAAGAAGGCGAGTACCAGGCCGGCGATCTGATCAACGCTGAAATCTTCGCCGCTGGTCAACTGGTTGATGTAACCGGTCAGTCCAAGGGTAAAGGCTTCCAGGGTACGATCAAGCGTTGGAATTTCCGCGGGCAAGATAACACCCACGGTAACTCCGTATCCCACCGCGTTCCAGGCTCTATCGGCCAGTGCCAGACTCCTGGTCGTGTATTCAAGGGCAAAAAAATGTCCGGTCATATGGGCGCTGAGCGCGTGACCGTGCAGTCCCTCGAAGTAGTGCGCGTGGACGCTGAACGCAATCTGTTGTTGGTCAAGGGCGCTGTTCCTGGCGCTACTGGCGGCAACTTGGTTGTACGTCCAGCAGCCAAGGCTCGCGGTTAAGGGGAAGCTGACATGCAATTAAATGTAAATGACGCTCAAGCGATCGAAGTTTCCGAACTGACATTTGGCGGCGAGTTCAACGAGACGCTGGTTCACCAAGCAGTCGTGGCCTACATGGCTGGCGGCCGTCAGGGTTCCAAGCAGCAAAAGACCCGTTCCGACGTTCGTGGTGGCGGCAAGCGCCCATGGCGTCAGAAAGGTACTGGCCGTGCTCGTGCCGGTACTATCCGTAGCCCAATCTGGCGTGGCGGCGGTACCACTTTCGCAGCTCGTCCACAGGATCACTCCCAGAAGCTGAACAAGAAGATGTATCGCGCAGCAATGCGTTCCATCCTTGCTGAGCTGGTGCGTACTGATCGTCTGGTCGTGGTTCAGGATTTCGCCGTTGAAACGCCGAAAACCAAAGACCTGCTGGGCAAGCTGAACAACATGAGCCTGACCGACGTTCTGATCGTGTCGGACGCTGTTGATCAGAACCTGTACCTGGCTGCTCGTAACCTGCCACACGTAGATGTACGTGACGTGCAAGGTTCCGATCCAGTTAGTCTGATCGCATACGACAAGGTGTTGATCACCGTGTCGGCCGTGAAGAAATTCGAGGAGCTGCTGGGATGAACCAGGAACGCGTATTTAAAGTTCTGCTTGGCCCGCACGTTTCCGAGAAGGCTACGGTTCTGGCAGACAAGAAAGGCCAGTTCGTTTTCAAGGTTGCGACCGACGCAACCAAGCTGGAAATCAAGAAGGCCGTCGAAAGCCTGTTCAGCGTGAAAGTAGAGCGTGTTACTACCCTGAATGTTCTGGGTAAGAGCAAGCGCACTGCTCGCGGTCTGGGCAAGCGTAATGACTGGAAGAAGGCAGTTATCTCCCTTCAGCCAGGCCAAGATCTCGATTTCAGCAGCAGTGCTGAGTAAGGAAGGGGTGCATCATGGCAATCGTTAAATGCAAACCGACTTCCCCTGGCCGCCGTTTTGTGGTCAAGGTGGTCAATCAGGAGCTGCATAAAGGCGCTCCTCACGCACCGCTGCTCGAGAAAAAATCGAAGACTGGTGGTCGTAACAACAATGGCCGTATTACTACCCGTCATATCGGTGGTGGTCATAAGCAGCATTATCGTATGGTCGATTTCCGTCGCAACGACAAAGATGGCATCGTCGCCACTGTCGAGCGTATCGAATACGATCCAAACCGTACTGCTCACATCGCACTGCTGTGCTACGCAGACGGCGAGCGCCGCTACATCATCGCCCCTAAAGGCGTGAGTGCTGGCGACCAGCTGATCGCAGGCGCACTGGCTCCAATCAAGCCAGGCAACGCTCTGCAACTGCGCAACATTCCAGTCGGTTCCACCGTACACGGCATCGAACTGAAGCCGGGTAAAGGCGCACAGATCGCTCGTTCCGCTGGTGCTTCGGCTCAGCTGATCGCTCGTGAAGGCGTTTACGTGACCCTGCGTCTGCGTTCCGGTGAAATGCGTAAAGTCCTGGCTGAATGCCGTGCGACCCTGGGCGAAGTCTCGAACTCCGAGCACAGCCTGCGTTCGCTGGGTAAAGCTGGTGCCAAACGCTGGCGTGGCGTTCGCCCAACCGTTCGTGGTGTTGCCATGAACCCGGTTGACCACCCACATGGTGGTGGTGAAGGTCGTACCTCTGGTGGTCGTCATCCGGTATCGCCATGGGGCTTCCCGACTAAGGGCGCGAAGACTCGTGGTAATAAGCGTACCGACAAAATGATCGTCCGTCGTCGCAAGTAAATAGAGGGATACGACAGTGCCACGTTCTCTGAAAAAAGGTCCTTTTATCGATCTTCACCTACTGAAGAAGATCGAAGTGGCGGCGGAAAAGAACGATCGCAAACCGGTGAAAACCTGGTCGCGTCGTTCGATGATCCTGCCACAAATGGTCGGTCTGACCATCGCAGTACACAACGGTCGTCAGCACGTCCCAGTTCTCGTGAACGAAGACATGGTCGGCCACAAACTGGGCGAGTTCGCCGGTACCCGCACTTATCGCGGGCACGTGGCAGACAAGAAAGCCAAGCGTTAAGGGGTTAGGAAATGGAAGTAGCCGCTAAGTTGTCGGGCGCTCGAATCTCCGCCCAGAAAGCCCGCTTGGTCGCCGACCAGATCCGCGGGAAGAAGGTGGGCGAAGCGCTCAACCTGTTGGCTTTCAGCAGTAAGAAAGCCGCCGAGATCATGAAGAAAGTGCTKGAGTCGGCCGTAGCCAACGCCGAGCATAACGAAGGCGCAGACGTTGATGACCTGAAGGTCAGCACTGTTTTCGTCAACGAAGGGCGTTCGCTGAAGCGCATCATGCCACGTGCCAAAGGCCGTGCTGATCGCATCGTCAAGCGGTCTTGCCATATCACTGTCAAGGTTGCTGACAAGTAACGGAGTCGAAGAGATGGGTCAGAAAGTACATCCCATTGGCATTCGCCTGGGAATCGTCAAGGAGCACACCTCCGTCTGGTACGCAGACGGTCGGACTTATGCGGACTATTTGCTCGCAGATCTGAAGGTGCGTGAGTATCTCCAAGACAAACTAAAAAGCGCGTCCGTAAGCCGTATCGATATCCATCGTCCGGCCCAAACTGCACGTATCACCATCCACACCGCTCGTCCAGGTATCGTTATCGGGAAGAAAGGTGAAGATGTTGAGAAACTGCGTCAGGACCTGACCAAGCAAATGGGTGTGCCTGTGCACATCAATATCGAAGAGATCCGCAAGCCGGAACTCGACGGTATGCTGGTTGCGCAGAGCGTAGCTCAGCAGCTGGAGCGTCGCGTAATGTTCCGTCGTGCTATGAAGCGCGCCGTACAGAACGCCATGCGCATTGGTGCCAAAGGCATCAAAATCCAAGTGAGCGGTCGTCTCGGCGGTGCTGAAATCGCACGTACTGAATGGTATCGCGAAGGTCGTGTGCCATTGCACACCCTGCGTGCCGACATCGACTATGCCAACTACGAAGCTCACACCACCTACGGTGTGATCGGTGTAAAGGTTTGGATCTTCAAAGGCGAAGTAATTGGTGGTCGCCAAGAAGAACTGAAACCACAAGCACCAGCGCCTCGTAAAAAAGCTGCTAAGTAAGGGGTACGCCAAATGTTGCAACCAAAGCGTACGAAGTTCCGCAAGCAAATGACTGGTCACAACCGTGGCCTGGCATTGCGCGGTAGCAAAGTCAGCTTCGGCGAGTTCGCGCTGAAGTCTGTTGCTCGTGGTCGTCTCACCGCTCGTCAGATCGAGTCAGCGCGTCGTGCTCTGACCCGTCACGTAAAACGTGGCGGCAAGATCTGGATCCGTGTATTCCCGGACAAGCCTATTTCCAAGAAGCCACTCGAAGTTCGGATGGGTAAAGGTAAGGGTAACGTCGAATACTGGGTTGCCCAGATTCAGCCAGGCAAAGTCCTGTATGAAATCGAGGGTGTTTCTGAAGAGCTGGCGCGTGAGGCTTTCGCCCTGGCTGCTGCAAAGCTGCCGCTCGCCACCTCCTTTGTTAAACGGACGGTGATGTGATGAAAGCGAATGAACTTCGTGAAAAATCCGCACAGCAGCTGAACGAGCAACTGCTCGGCTTGCTGCGCGACCAGTTCAATCTGCGTATGCAGAAAGCAACTGGCCAGTTGGGGCAGTCTCATCTGCTCTCGCAAGTTAAGCGTGACATCGCTCGCGTGAAGACTGTGCTCAACCAGCAGGCAGGTAAGTAATCATGGCTGAAGCCGAAAAAACTGTCCGTACGCTGACTGGCCGTGTTGTCAGCGACAAGATGGACAAAACCATCACCGTTCTGATCGAGCGTCGCGTTAAGCACCCGATCTACGGTAAATACGTTAAGCGTTCGACTAAGCTGCACGCGCACGACGAAACCAATCAGTGCCACATCGGCGACAAAGTCACTATTCGTGAAACTCGTCCTTTGGCCAAGACCAAGTCTTGGGCGCTGGTTGATGTTCTCGAACGCGCTGTGGAAGTCTAAGGACTAGGGGTCGGAGAAATTATATGATTCAGACTCAATCCATGCTCGATGTGGCCGATAACAGCGGCGCTCGCCGCGTTATGTGCATCAAGGTGCTGGGTGGCTCCCATCGTCGTTACGCTGGTATCGGTGACATCATCAAAGTTACCGTCAAGGAAGCAATTCCTCGCGGTAAAGTGAAAAAAGGCCAAGTGATGACTGCTGTTGTAGTCCGCACTCGTCACGGCGTACGTCGTGCTGATGGCTCCATTATCCGCTTTGATGGCAACGCTGCTGTTCTTCTGAACAACAAGCAAGAGCCGATCGGCACCCGTATCTTTGGGCCAGTGACCCGTGAACTTCGTACTGAGAAGTTCATGAAGATCGTCTCGCTCGCCCCAGAAGTGCTGTAAGGAGATCCGACATGCAAAAGATTCGTCGTGACGACGAGATCATCGTGATCGCCGGCAAAGACAAAGGTAAGCGCGGTAAGGTGCTTAAGGTTCTCGCTAACAACCGTTTGGTTATTGGTGGTCTGAACCTGGTCAAGCGTCATACCAAGCCTAACCCGATGTCGGGCGTGCAGGGCGGTATCGTCGAAAAAGAAGCTCCACTGGATGCTTCTAACGTCGCCATTTTCAACGGCGAAACCAACAAGGCTGACCGCGTTGGTTTCAAAGTAGAAGACGGCAAGAAAATTCGTGTCTTCAAGTCGACCCAAAAAGCGGTTGATGCTTGAACACTGCTAGGTAGATGAGACCATGGCACGACTAAAAGAGATTTACCGGAAGGAAATTGCTCCGAAACTTAAGGAAGAACTTAAGCTTTCGAACGTGATGGAAGTTCCGCGCGTTACCAAAATCACCCTGAACATGGGTCTGGGCGAAGCGATCGGCGACAAAAAAGTCATCGAGCACGCTGTTGCTGACCTGGAAAAGATCACCGGCCAGAAAGTCGTTGTGACCTACGCTCGCAAATCCATCGCTGGCTTTAAAGTCCGTGAAGGTTGGCCGATCGGCGTCAAAGTGACCCTGCGCCGTGAGCGTATGTACGAGTTCCTGGATCGTCTGCTGTCGATCTCCCTGCCTCGGGTTCGCGACTTCCGCGGCCTGAATGCCAAGTCCTTCGATGGTCGTGGTAACTACAGCATGGGCGTGAAAGAGCAGATCATCTTCCCGGAAATCGACTACGACAAGATCGATGCTCTCCGCGGTCTGGACATCACCCTGACCACCACTGCCAAGAACGATGATGAAGGCCGCGCTCTGCTGCGTGCGTTCAAATTCCCGTTCCGCAACTGATTGGAGTAGGACCATGGCCAAGATGAGCATGAAAAACCGCGAGCTGAAGCGTCAGCTCACGGTTGCCAAGTACGCCAAGAAGCGTGCAGCACTGAAAGCTATCATCGTTGATCTGAACGCAAGTCCAGAAGCGCGTTGGGAAGCTACAGTAGCCCTGCAGAAGCAGCCACGTGACGCAAGCGCTTCGCGCATGCGTAACCGCTGCCGCCTGACCGGTCGTCCACACGGCGTTTACCGCAAGTTCGGCCTCGGCCGTAACAAGCTGCGTGAAGCTGCCATGCGTGGTGACGTACCGGGTCTGGTTAAAGCCAGCTGGTAAGTACTTTCAAAGTCTCGGTGGAAAGGTTCGCAAGATCCTGACCACCGGTGGCCTTGAATCTGGATCAAGCCCCTTTTGGGGCTTGATTCATTTCTGGGGTGTGTCTAGAATACCCGGCTCGCCTGAGCCCGTGTTTTTCATGCTCGGAGATTCTCGGCGACACGTAATAGCCGCAAGGCTAATTTTTTTGTATTAGGAGCGTCTAGCCCATGAGTATGCAGGACCCGTTAGCGGACATGCTAACTCGTATCCGTAATGCCCAGATGGCTGAAAAGTCCGTCGTAAGCATGCCATCTTCCACGTTGAAGGTAGCTGTTGCCAAAGTCCTGAAGGACGAAGGTTACATTGCGGGTTATCAGATCAGCAGCGAAATCAAACCACTGCTGTCCATCGAGCTGAAGTACTTCGAAGGCCGTCCGGTTATCGAAGAAGTGAAGCGCGTTAGCCGTCCAGGCCTGCGTCAGTACAAGTCCGTCGATGATCTGCCAAAAGTTCGTGGCGGTCTCGGTGTGTCTATCGTCTCCACCAACAAAGGTGTGATGACGGATCGTGCTGCGCGCGCTGCCGGTGTCGGCGGCGAAGTTCTTTGCACTGTGTTCTAAGGGGGGATAAGCATGTCTCGCGTCGCTAAGAACCCCGTTAAGCTGCCAGCCGGTGTCGAAGTAAAATTCGCAGGCCAACAGCTTTCGGTGAAGGGTGCCAAGGGTACTCTTGAACTGAACATCCATTCGTCCGTTGAGATCGTTGAAGAAGCTGGTGAGCTGCGTTTCGCTGCTCGCAATGGCGATCAACAGACTCGCGCAATGGCTGGTACCACTCGTGCGTTGGTAAACAACATGGTCCAAGGCGTAAGCCAAGGCTTCGAGCGCAAGCTCCAGCTGGTCGGTGTTGGTTACAAAGCGCAAGCAAAAGGCACAGTGCTGAACCTGGCTCTTGGCTTCTCGCACCCAGTGGATTACGAACTGCCGGAAGGCATCACCGCTGAGACTCCTAGCCAGACCGATATCCTGATCAAGGGCATCGACAAGCAGCTGGTAGGTCAAGTGGCCGCCGAGATCCGCGACTTCCGTCCACCAGAGCCGTACAAAGGCAAAGGTGTGCGCTACGCGGACGAAGTCGTCCGTCGTAAAGAAGCCAAGAAGAAGTAGGGCATAGCAAATGACCGACAAAAAAGTTACTCGACTGCGTCGCGCTCGCAAAGCACGCCTGAAAATGCACGAACTCGAAGTCGTGCGTCTCTGCGTGTTCCGCTCTTCGCAGCACATCTACGCCCAGGTCATTTCGGCCGACGGCAACAAAGTCCTGGCGAGCGCCTCGACTTTGGATAAAGAACTGCGTGATGGTGCCACCGGCAACATCGACGCGGCCACTAAGGTTGGCCAGCTGGTCGCTACGCGTGCTAAGGCCGCTGGCGTCTCGCAAGTGGCTTTCGACCGCTCTGGCTTCAAGTACCACGGCCGCGTTAAAGCGCTGGCTGATGCTGCTCGTGAAGCTGGGCTGGAGTTCTAAGTTATGTCAAATAACGACCAAAAGCGCGACGAAGGCTACATCGAGAAGCTGGTTCAAGTTAACCGCGTAGCCAAAACCGTTAAAGGCGGCCGTATCTTCACTTTCACCGCGTTGACCGTGGTTGGTGATGGTAAGGGCCGTGTTGGCTTCGGCCGTGGCAAGTCGCGTGAAGTGCCTGCTGCGATCCAGAAGGCAATGGAAGCTGCTCGCCGCAACATGATCCAGGTTGATCTGAACGGCACCACTCTGCAGTACGCAATGAAGTCCGCTCACGGCGCTTCGAAGGTGTACATGCAGCCTGCTTCTGAAGGTACCGGTATCATCGCTGGCGGCGCTATGCGTGCTGTCCTCGAAGTTGCTGGCGTTCAGAACGTTCTGGCCAAGTGCTACGGCTCGACTAACCCGGTAAACGTGGTTCACGCCACTTTCAAGGGTTTGAAAGCAATGCAGTCTCCTGAATCCATTGCCGCCAAGCGTGGCAAAAGCGTCAAGGAGATCTTCTGATCATGGCTACCGTAAAAGTAACGCTGATCAAAAGCATGACCGGCCGCATCCCTAACCACAAACTGTGCGTTAAGGGTCTGGGTCTGCGTCGCATCGGTCACACTGTAGAAGTCCAGGATACTCCCGAGAATCGCGGGATGATCAACAAGGCTTACTACATGCTGCGTGTCGAGGGTTAATCGATGAAACTCAATGATCTGAGTCCAGCGCCGGGTTCCCGTCGCGAAAAGCATCGTCCGGGCCGTGGTATCGGTAGCGGTTTGGGTAAGACTGGTGGCCGTGGTCACAAAGGTCAGACCTCCCGCTCCGGTGGCACCATTGCTCCAGGCTTTGAAGGCGGTCAACAGCCGCTGCATCGTCGCCTGCCGAAGTTCGGTTTCGTTTCCCTGAAAGCCATGGACCGCGCAGAAGTGCGTCTGTCCGAGCTGGCTAAAGTGGAAGGCGACATCGTCACCGTGCAGTCCCTGAAAGATGCCAACGTGATCAACGTCAACGTACAGCGTGTGAAAATCATGCTGTCCGGTGAAGTGACTCGCGCTGTCACTATCGGCAAGGGAATCGGCGCCACCAAAGGTGCGCGTGCGGCTATCGAAGCAGCTGGCGGCAAGTTCGAGGAATAAATGGCTAAGCAAGGTGCTCTCTCTGCGCTCGGCAAAGGCGGTATGTCTGAACTCTGGGCTCGTCTGCGTTTTCTGTTCCTGGCGATTATCGTCTACCGAATAGGCGCACACATCCCGGTTCCAGGTATCAACCCGGACCGACTCGCGGACCTGTTTCGACAGAATGAGGGGACCATTCTTAGCTTGTTCAACATGTTTTCCGGCGGCGCGCTGGAACGGATGAGCATCTTTGCACTGGGGATCATGCCGTACATCTCGGCATCGATCATCATGCAACTGATGACCGCCGTCAGCCCGCAGCTGGAGCAGTTGAAGAAGGAAGGTGAAGCTGGCCGTCGCAAGATCAGCCAGTACACCCGCTACGGCACTGTCGTCCTCGCTCTCGTCCAGGCTATTGGCATGTCCATTGGTCTGGCGGGGCAGGGCGTTGCGTTCACTGGTGACTTTGGCTTCCATTTCGTCGCGGTATCCACGTTTGTGGCTGGTGCGATGTTCATGATGTGGCTGGGTGAGCAGATTACTGAGCGTGGTGTTGGCAACGGTATCTCGATGTTGATTTTTTCGGGTATCGTCGCCGGTCTTCCGAGAGCGATCGGGCAGTCTTTCGAGTCTGCGCGTCAGGGTGATATCAACATCTTCGCCCTGGTTGCCATCGGTTTGCTGGCAGTAGCGATTATCGGTTTCGTGGTGTTCATTGAGCGTGGTCAGCGTCGTATTGCTGTTCACTACGCCAAGCGTCAGCAAGGCCGCAAGGTCTTTGCCGCGCAGACCAGCCACTTGCCGCTGAAGGTGAACATGGCCGGTGTTATTCCGGCTATTTTCGCGAGCAGCATTTTGCTGTTCCCGGCTTCGTTGGGTGCCTGGTTCGGTCAGTCTGAAGGTATGGGCTGGTTGCAGGACATCTCGCAGTCGATCGCTCCTGGTCAGCCGTTGAATATTCTGCTGTTTAGTGCAGGGATTATTTTCTTCTGCTTCTTCTATACGGCGTTGATGTTCAATCCGAAAGACGTAGCGGAAAACCTGAAGAAGTCCGGTGCCTTTATTCCGGGCATCCGTCCAGGTGAGCAGTCTGCGCGCTACATTGATGGCGTTCTGACTCGCTTGACCATGTTCGGTGCTCTTTACATGACGGCCGTCTGCCTGTTGCCCCAGTTCCTGGTGGTYGCRGCMAACGTACCGTTCTACCTYGGCGGGACCTCGTTGCTGATCGTCGTCGTGGTTGTGATGGACTTCATGTCCCAAGTACAATCGCACCTCGTTTCGCACCAGTACGAATCCCTGATGAAGAAAGCCAACCTGAAGGGTTACGGCAGCGGCATGCTGCGCTGACCCATAAGGTTCGAGGAGTTGGTGATGAAAGTTCGTGCATCGGTGAAAAAGCTGTGCCGTAACTGCAAGATTATTCGCCGCGAAGGTGTTGTTCGAGTAATTTGCAGCGCGGAACCGCGTCACAAACAGCGCCAAGGCTGAGTGTGATTGTGCTTCAAGCCCGGTAGCTAGTGCGCTACCGGGTTGATTATTTGTTATTACAGCGATATTATCTCGCGCCCTATTTCTTGGCTTCCGGGGCGTAGGTAGCTGTCAATTGGAGTCCCACTGAATGGCCCGTATTGCAGGCGTTAACATTCCAGATAACAAGCATACTGTTATCTCGCTGACCTACATCTATGGTGTTGGTCGCACTACTGCACAGAAAATTTGTGCAGAGACTGGGGTAAACCCAGCAGCAAAGATCAAAGATCTGAGCGACGAGCAAATTGAACAGCTGCGTGGCGAAGTGGCGAAGTTCACCACTGAAGGTGACCTGCGTCGCGAAATCAACATGAAAATCAAGCGCTTGATGGACCTCGGTTGCTATCGCGGTCTGCGTCATCGTCGCGGTCTTCCAGTGCGCGGTCAGCGTACCAAGACCAACGCGCGTACCCGTAAAGGTCCGCGTAAGCCGATCCGCAAGTAATCGCCCCAGCGAATCGACAGGAATTTAATCATGGCAAAACCTGCTGCTCGTCCTCGTAAAAAAGTTAAAAAGACAGTGGTTGATGGCATCGCCCACATCCATGCATCTTTTAACAACACCATCGTGACCATCACCGACCGTCAAGGTAACGCTCTTTCCTGGGCTACCTCCGGTGGTTCGGGTTTCCGCGGTTCCCGCAAGTCCACCCCGTTTGCTGCTCAAGTAGCTGCTGAACGTGCTGGTCAAGCTGCGCTGGAATACGGCCTGAAAAACCTCGACGTCAACGTCAAAGGTCCAGGTCCAGGTCGTGAATCCGCAGTCCGCGCTTTGAACGGCTGTGGCTACAAGATCGCCAGCATCACCGACGTGACGCCAATCCCGCACAACGGGTGCCGTCCGCCGAAGAAGCGCCGCGTGTAATCCAGGAGATTGTAAAGAATGGCTCGTTACATTGGTCCAAAATGCAAACTCGCTCGTCGCGAAGGCACCGATCTCTTCCTGAAGAGCGGCGTGCGCGCGATCGAATCGAAGTGCAACATTGAAGCAGCACCTGGTATCCACGGCCAACGCCGCGGTCGCCAGTCCGACTACGGCACCCAACTGCGTGAAAAGCAGAAGGTCCGTCGTATCTACGGCGTTCTCGAGCGTCAATTCAGCGRCTACTACAAAGAAGCTGCTGGCAAGAAAGGTGCAACCGGTGAAAACCTGCTGCAACTGCTCGAATGCCGTCTGGACAACGTTGTATACCGTATGGGCTTTGGTTCGACTCGTGCCGAATCCCGTCAGCTGGTATCGCACAAGTCGATCAGCGTAAACGGTCAGACCGTTAACGTTCCGTCCTACCAGGTTCGTGCTGGTGACGTGGTCGCTGTTCGCGAGAAAGCAAAAAATCAACTTCGCATTGTCCAAGCTCTCGATCTGTGTGCCCAACGTGGCCGCGTAGAATGGGTAGAAGTAGACACTGAGAAGAAGTCGGGCGTTTTCAAGAACGTTCCTGCTCGCAGTGATCTGTCCGCCGACATCAACGAAAGCCTGATTGTCGAGCTCTACTCCAAGTAAGGGCTAGAAAATAGGTGCATCCATGCAGATTTCGGTAAATGAGTTCCTGACACCCCGCCACATTGATGTGCAGGTTGTCAGTCCAACCCGCGCCAAGATCACTCTCGAGCCTCTCGAGCGTGGCTTTGGCCATACCCTGGGCAACGCGCTGCGCCGCATCCTGTTGTCCTCAATGCCCGGCTGTGCAGTAGTCGAGGCCGAGATTGACGGTGTGCTCCACGAGTACAGCGCCATCGAAGGTGTACAGGAAGACGTCATTGAAATCCTGTTGAACCTTAAAGGTCTGGCTATCAAGCTGCACGGTCGTGACGAAGTTACGCTGACCTTGTCGAAGAAGGGTTCGGGGGTGGTTACCGCTGCCGATATTCAGCTGGATCATGATGTCGAGATCGTTAATCCCGATCACGTAATCGCTAACCTGGCGTCTAACGGCGCCCTGAACATGAAGCTCGTAGTAGCTCGTGGTCGTGGTTATGAACCGGCAGACTCGCGTCAGAGCGATGAAGACGAAAGCCGCAGCATCGGTCGCTTGCAGCTTGACTCTTCGTTCAGCCCGGTTCGCCGTATCGCATACGTGGTGGAAAACGCCCGTGTCGAGCAGCGTACTAACCTGGACAAGCTGGTTATTGATCTGGAAACCAACGGTACTCTGGATCCTGAAGAGGCAATTCGCCGCGCTGCAACCATCCTGCAACAGCAGTTGGCTGCGTTCGTCGACCTCAAGGGTGACAGTGAGCCAGTGGTTGTCGAGCAGGAAGACGAGATCGATCCGATCCTGCTTCGCCCGGTTGACGATCTGGAACTGACTGTACGTTCGGCTAACTGCCTTAAGGCGGAAAACATCTACTACATCGGCGACCTGATTCAGCGTACCGAAGTAGAGCTGTTGAAGACTCCGAACCTGGGCAAGAAATCCTTGACTGAAATCAAGGACGTTCTGGCCTCCCGCGGTCTGTCCCTCGGCATGCGCCTCGACAACTGGCCGCCTGCAAGTCTTAAGAAGGACGACAAGGCGACTGCCTGATCGTCGTAATCACCGAACGTAGTGTTTGGTAAGGAATGAACCATGCGTCATCGTAAAAGTGGTCGTCACCTGAGCCGCACCAGCTCGCACCGCAAGGCCATGTTCCAAAACATGGCGGTGTCGCTGTTCGAGCACGAGCTGATCAAAACTACTCTGCCAAAAGCCAAAGAACTGCGCCGCGTTGCCGAGCCGCTGATCACTTTGGCCAAGATAGATAGCGTTGCTAACCGCCGCCTGGCTTTCGACCGTACTCGTTCGAAAGCTATCGTTGGTAAGCTCTTCAACGACCTGGGCAAGCGTTACGCTACCCGTGAGGGTGGCTACCTGCGCATCCTCAAGTGCGGTTTCCGCGCTGGCGACAACGCGCCTATGGCGTACGTCGAGTTGGTTGATCGTGCTACTGCTGGCGAAGCTGTATCTGCCGAGTAAGACGTCAGTCTGAAACAAGGAACCGGGCCTAGTGCCCGGTTTTTTGTGTCTGTAAGAAACGCGCCGTTTGTACAAGCGTCTCCTTCGTCTGCATCGTCATTATGTGATGGGGATGATCATTAGTTTTTCTCTATCGATGTCTGCAAATTAATGAATTTGTAGCTGTCATATTGATGACCAATACTCCCTCTCAGCCGATAGCCGGCAGTTCAAGACCGACAGAGGAAGGAAGATCGCATGAGCCAAAACAAAACGCTTACCACCGCCAGTGGCGCTCCTGTTGCCGATAACCAGAATTCCCGTTCCGCCGGCCCTCGTGGCCCGTTGCTGCTCGACGACTTTCACCTGATCGAGAAGCTTGCCCACTTCAACCGTGAAAACATCCCTGAGCGCCGTGTGCACGCCAAAGGCTCGGGGGCCTACGGTACGTTCACCGTCACGCGCGATATCACTCAATACACCAGCGCGAAGCTGTTTGAGGCGGTCGGCAAGCAAACCCCCACTTTCCTGCGGTTTTCCACCGTGGGCGGTGAGCGTGGTTCGGCCGATACCGAGCGTGATCCGCGCGGCTTTGCCTTGAAGTTTTACACCGAGGAAGGCAACTGGGACATCGTTGGCAACAACACCCCCGTGTTTTTCATTCGCGATCCACTGAAGTTTCCGGACTTTATCCACACCCAGAAGCGTTTACCGCAAAGCAACCTGAAGAGTGCCCAGATGATGTGGGATTTCTGGTCGCATTCGCCCGAGGCGCTGCATCAGGTCACCATCCTGTTCTCCGACCGGGGTATCCCTGACGGATACCGCCACATGCACGGCTTCGGCAGCCACACTTACAGCCTTATCAACGCTCAAGGTGAGCGTCACTGGGTGAAGTGGCACTACAAGACCCAACAAGGGATCAAGAACCTCGCTCCTGCCGAGGCGGCGCGCCTGGCGGGTACCGATCCGGATTACGCCCAGCGCGACTTGTTCAATGCCATCGAGCAGGGTGATTTCCCGAAATGGCGCGTGTGCATTCAGATCATGAGCGAGGCTCAGGCGGCGACGCACTACGAGAACCCGTTTGATGTCACCAAAACCTGGTCGCAGAAAGAGTTTCCACTGATTGAAGTCGGAGTGCTGGAGCTCAATCGCAACCCGCAGAACTACTTCGCGGAAGTCGAGCAAGCGGCGTTCGGTCCCAGCAATATGGTGCCGGGAGTTGGTCTGTCGCCGGATCGTATGCTGCAAGGTCGGGTCTTCGCCTACGCGGACGCTCATCGCTACCGTGTCGGCACCAATCACCAGCAGTTGCCCGTCAACGCTGCGCGCAGTCCGGTCAACACTTACCAGCGCGATGGTTCGATGGCTTTTGGCGGCAATGGCGGTGYAGCGCCGAACTACGAGCCGAACAGCTACGTCGAGTCGCCGAAGCAGGCGCCTCGTTACGCAGAGCCAGCGTTGGCCCTCAGTGGTGCCGCCGATCGTTACGACCACCGTGAAGACACGGATTACTACAGTCATGCCGGTGCGTTGTTCCGCTTGATGACTGAAGAGCAGAAATCGCTGCTGGTCAGCAACATTGCCGGTGCGATGGCGGGTGTGTCGAGTGATGTGGTTGATCGCCAGCTGCAACATTTCTACAAGGCTGACCCGGCGTATGGAGAAGCAATCGCAAAGCTACTCAACGTACAGCTTAACGAAGTCTAAATGAGAAGCAGAACCGCCCTTGTTTGGGCGGTTTTTTGCGTTATTTCAGCCGCTTTTCTCAGAATATCTTCGCTTTTATTGCGTCTTGCGAGTGACGATAAGGGCATGTTGGTTCAAACTACAACTTTCAGGCAGGGAGATGTAGGGCGATGCAAGGCCACCCAGATGTGATCGATTACCTCAACACGTTGCTGACCGGCGAACTGGCCGCGCGTGATCAATATTTCGTCCACTCGCGGATGTATGAGGACTGGGGTTTCGCCAAGCTCTACGAACGAATCAACCACGAAATGGAAGAGGAAGCAGGGCACGCCGATGCCCTGATGCGCCGGATTCTGATGCTCGAAGGCACGCCGCGCATGCGTCCGGACGATCTCGATGTCGGCACCACGGTGACAGAGATGCTCGAAGCGGATTTGCGCCTGGAGTACAAGGTGCGGGCTGCGCTGTGCAAGGGCATCACGCTCTGCGAGCAGCACAAGGACTATGTCAGCCGCGAAATGCTGCGGGTTCAATTGCATGACACAGAAGAAGATCACACCTACTGGCTCGAGAAGCAGTTGGGTCTGATCAAGTTGATCGGGCTTGAGAACTACCTGCAATCCCACGCCTGATTCAGCGGATACAAAAAAGCCCCTGTCACTGATGAAGTGACAGGGGCTTTTTCGTGGGGCCAGGTTAAGCCCGATCACGCTCCAGCAGCGGTTTGAGGTAGTAACCGGTGTGGGATTGCTTCATCTCGGACACTTCCTCCGGCGTGCCGACGGCAATGATCTGACCGCCCTTGGAACCACCCTCCGGACCCAGGTCCACCAGCCAGTCAGCGGTCTTGATCACGTCCAGGTTGTGTTCGATCACCACCACGGTGTTGCCGTGGTCGCGCAGGCGATGCAGCACGTCCAGCAGTTGCTGGATATCCGCGAAGTGCAGCCCGGTGGTCGGTTCATCGAGGATGTACAGGGTCTTGCCGGTATCGCGCTTGGACAGCTCGCGGGAGAGTTTCACCCGTTGGGCTTCACCACCGGAGAGTGTGGTCGCCGATTGCCCCAGCTTGATGTACGACAGGCCGACGTCCATCAACGTTTGCAGCTTGCGCGCCAGGGCCGGTACAGCATCGAAGAACTCCCGTGCTTCCTCGATGGTCATCTCGAGGGTTTCGTGGATGTTCTTGCCCTTGTACTTGATCTCCAGGGTTTCGCGGTTGTAACGCTTGCTCTTGCACACGTCGCACGGCACGTAGATGTCCGGCAGGAAGTGCATCTCCACCTTGATCAAGCCGTCGCCCTGACAAGCCTCGCAGCGGCCGCCCTTGACGTTGAAGGAGAAGCGCCCCGGCCCGTAGCCCCGGGAGCGGGACTCCGGTACGCCGGCGAACAACTCGCGGATCGGCGTGAACAATCCGGTGTAGGTCGCCGGGTTGGAGCGCGGTGTACGGCCGATCGGGCTCTGGTCGATGTCGACGACCTTGTCCAGGTGCTCAAGGCCCTTGATGCTGTCGTGGACGGCCGCTTCAAGGGTAGTGGCGCCATTCAGCGCTGTAGCGCTCAAAGGGAACAGCGTGTTGTTGATCAGCGTCGACTTGCCGGAGCCGGACACGCCGGTCACACAGGTCAGCAGGCCGATCGGAATCTCCAGGTCGACATTGCGCAGGTTGTTGCCACGCGCGCCCTTGAGCGCCAGCGTCAGCTTCTTGTTGCGTGGTGTGCGCTTGGCCGGGACTTCGATCTTCACCCGGCCCGACAGGTATTTGCCGGTCAGCGAGTCCGGATGCGCCATGACCTCGGCCGGCGTGCCTTCGGCGACGATATGCCCGCCATGCACACCCGCGCCCGGGCCGATGTCCACCACGTAGTCGGCCAGACGAATGGCGTCTTCGTCGTGCTCGACCACGATCACCGTGTTACCGATATCACGCAGATGCTTGAGGGTGCCCAGTAGCCGGTCGTTATCGCGCTGATGCAGGCCGATGGAGGGCTCGTCTAGGATGTACAGGACGCCCACCAGGCCGGCACCAATCTGGCTGGCCAGACGAATACGCTGGGCCTCACCACCGGACAAGGTGTCCGCGCTGCGATCCAGCGACAGATAGTCGAGACCGACGTTGACCAGGAACTGCAGGCGTTCGCGGATTTCCTTGAGGATCTTGTCGGCAATTTCCCCACGCCTTCCGGTGAGCTTGAGCCCGCCAAAATAATCGGACGCATCACCGATAGGCAGGTTGGTCACTGCCGGCAGGGTTTTCTCGCCGACCCACACGTGCCGCGCCTCACGCCGCAGGCGGGTGCCGCGGCAATCCGGGCACGACTGGGTGCTGAGGAACTTGGCCAGCTCTTCGCGCACCGATGCCGATTCGGTCTCGCGGTAGCGTCGCTCCAGGTTCGGCACGATGCCTTCGAACGGATGCGAGCGTTTGACGATATCGCCACGGTCGTTCAGGTATTTGAAGTCGACGTTTTGCGAACCGCTGCCGTGCAGGATATTTTTCTGCTGGTCAGCGGCCAATTCGTTGAACGGCACTTCAAGGCTGAATTTATAGTGGGCCGCCAGCGACCCGAGCATCTGGAAGTAATAGACGTTGCGCCGATCCCAGCCACGAATCGCCCCTTCGGCCAGGGTCAGTTCGCCATTGACCAGGCGCTTGATGTCGAAGAACTGCTTTACTCCCAAACCATCACAGGTCGGGCAAGCGCCCGCCGGGTTGTTGAAGGAGAACAGTTTTGGCTCAAGCTCGCTGATGGCGTGACCACAGATCGGGCAGGCGAAGCGTGCGGAGAAGATCATCTCTTCACCCGGCTCGTCGTCCATCGGGGCCACCAGGGCGATGCCGTCCGCCAGTTTCAGCGCGGTCTCGAAGGATTCCGCCAGGCGTTGTTGCAGGTCGGCGCGAACCTTGAAGCGGTCGACCACGACATCAATGGTATGTTTTTTCTGCTTGTCGAGCTTGGGTGCTTCGTCCAGCTCGTAGAGCTTGCCGTTGATTCGGGCGCGGACGAACCCTTGGGCGCGCAGCTCTTCGAAAACCGACAGGTGCTCGCCTTTGCGCTCGCGGATGACCGGCGCCAACAGCATCAGTTTGCTGCCCTCCGGTTCGGCGAGGACCAGGTCGACCATCTGGCTGACGGTCTGCGCTTCCAGCGGGATATCGTGATCCGGGCAACGGGGAATACCCACGCGTGCATAAAGCAGACGCAGGTAGTCGTAGATTTCGGTAATGGTGCCGACCGTCGAGCGCGGGTTGTGCGAGGTGGACTTCTGCTCGATGGAGATCGCCGGCGACAGGCCTTCGATGGTGTCGACATCGGGTTTTTCCATCATCGACAGGAACTGCCGGGCGTAGGCCGACAGCGATTCGACGTAGCGGCGCTGACCTTCGGCGTACAGGGTGTCGAACGCCAGGGACGACTTTCCGGAGCCGGACAGGCCGGTGATGACGATCAGCTTGTCCCGTGGCAGGGTCAGGTCGATGTTCTTCAGGTTGTGGGTTCGAGCCCCACGAATCAGGATCTTGTCCAAGGTGGCCTCGCTTGGCGGGCGTCGAAAACGTAGGAGTATACGGCCAAATACTGGATGGATGCACACTATCAAACGAGTGGGCTACTGTCTTACATGAAGAGTGTGTCAGCAATGCGCGTCAAAGCGTCGCGATATACCCTGCCAATCGAAGGGACTGGTAGAATCGCCGCCGGTTAACATGAGGTTTTTCCATGCACGATCCCCACAGCGAGCGCATGAGTGGCAGCGAGACCCGCGCAGCAAGCGGTCTGGCCCTGGTGTTCGCCTTCCGTATGCTTGGCATGTTCATGGTGTTGCCGGTTCTGGCGACCTATGGGATGGATCTGGCCGGGGCTACTCCGGCCCTGATTGGCCTGGCGATTGGCGCTTATGGGCTGACCCAGGCGGTTTTCCAGATTCCTTTCGGTTTCATTTCCGACCGCATCGGTCGCCGCCCGGTGATTTACCTGGGCCTGATCGTGTTTGCCCTCGGCAGTCTGCTGGCAGCCAATGCCGATTCGATCTGGGGTGTGATTGCCGGGCGAATCCTGCAGGGCGCCGGGGCGATTTCCGCGGCGGTCATGGCCTTGCTGTCGGACCTGACCCGCGAGCAGCACCGGACCAAGGCCATGGCCATGATCGGCATGACCATCGGCCTGTCGTTTGCGGTGGCCATGGTGGTCGGCCCGCTGCTGACCCGCGCCTTCGGGCTGTCCGGGCTGTTCCTTGCCACGGGCGGCATGGCGTTGTTCGGCATCGTGATCGTGATGTTCATGGTGCCGCGCTCCACCAGCCCGTTGCAGCATCGCGAGTCCGGTGTCGCGCGCCAGGCGCTGATCCCGACCCTCAAGCATCCGGACCTGCTGCGCCTGGACCTCGGCATTTTTGTCTTGCACGCGATGTTGATGTCCAGCTTCGTCGCCTTGCCACTGGCGCTGGTCGAGAAGGCCGGGCTGCCCAAAGAGCAGCACTGGTGGGTGTACCTGACCGCGCTGCTGATTTCTTTCTTCGCCATGATCCCGTTCATTATCTACGGCGAGAAGAAACGCAAAATGAAACGAGTTTTACTCGGCGCCGTCGTGACGCTGATGCTCACTGAGCTATTCTTCTGGCAGTTCGGCGATAGCTTGCGGGCTCTGGTGATCGGTACGGTGGTGTTCTTCACCGCATTCAATCTGCTGGAAGCTTCGTTGCCATCGCTGATCAGCAAGGTTTCACCGGCGGGCGGCAAGGGTACGGCGATGGGGGTTTATTCCACCAGCCAGTTCCTGGGCTCGGCACTGGGGGGCATCCTCGGCGGCTGGCTGTTCCAGCATGGCGGTCTGTCGGTTGTGTTCCTCGGATGCGCCGGTCTGGCTGCCCTCTGGCTGGCCTTTGCTGTTACCATGCGAGAACCTCCCTACGTGACAAGCCTGCGCTTGCCGTTGTCGCCCGAGGCGATCCGCGAAGCGGGTCTGGTCGAGCGCCTGAAGGCGGTCGTAGGGGTAACAGATGCAGTGATAGTCGCTGATGAAGCGGCCATTTACATCAAATTGGACACCGAACTATTGGATCGCACCACCCTTGAAAGCCTGGTGAACAACTCGGCCGGGGCAGCGTGCGTAGCCTAGGAGAACGTAATGGCCCGTGGGGTTAACAAAGTCATATTGGTCGGCACTTGCGGCCAGGATCCTGAAGTTCGTTACCTGCCCAATGGTAACGCCGTGACCAACTTGAGTCTGGCGACCAGCGAACAGTGGACCGACAAGCAAACCGGTCAGAAAGTCGAAAAAACCGAATGGCACCGTGTGTCGATGTTCGGCAAAGTGGCTGAGATCGCCGGCGAATACCTGCGTAAAGGTTCGCAGGTGTACATCGAAGGCAAGCTGCAGACCCGCGAGTGGGAAAAAGACGGTATCAAGCGTTACACCACCGAAATCGTGGTCGACATGCAAGGCACCATGCAGTTGCTGGGCGGTCGTCCACAAGGCGACCAACAGGGTCAGGGCGGCGGTAACAACTACCAGCAATCCGCTCCGCGCCAGCAGGCTCCGCGTCCACAGCAGTCGGCACCGCAACAGTCGCGTCCGGCGCCACAGCCGGCTGCTCCTCAGCCGGCTCCGGATTTCGACAGCTTTGATGACGATATTCCGTTCTAAAGCAGCTGCAAGCCTCAAGTTACAAGCTACAAGCTACAAGCTACAAGCTACAAGCTGACAAAACAAAACCCGCACTTCGGCCTGAAGTGCGGGTTTTTTATGGGCGGTGGAATTTAACCGCAGACTCAGGCCGCGAGGAAATCGTTGGTCGACACTACGCTGGCATACGCAAACGCCAGGGCTGCCATGAACGCCGCATGAACCTGCGTCGCCGGAACTGTCACGCCATTGAACTCCAGGTCACGGGTCGCGCAGGCGTCGTGGATCACGGTTACCTTATAGCCAAAGTCCGCCGCCGCACGGGTGATGCCGTCGACGCACATGTGGCTCATGCTGCCCACGACCACCAGTTCCTTGATGCCTTGCTCGTCGAGGATCGATTTCAGCTCGGTTTCGCGGAATGAATTGACGAAGTGCTTGAGCACCACAGGCTCGTCGGCGCGGTTGAGAACTTTGGGGTGGAGCTTGGCGCCTTCGGAGTTCGGGGAGAAAAACGGTGCCTCTTCGGAGGTGAATTCGTGGCGGATGTGCACCACCGAATCACCGGCGTCGCGGAAGGCCTTGATCAGGCGTGCGGCGTTGTCTGCGGCGGCGTCGGCACCGACCAGCGGCCACTTGCCTTGGGGGAAGTAGTCGTTCTGGATATCGACTACGATGAGCGCTTGCTTGGCCATGACTGATTCCTCGAAGTGTGTGTTGGTGTGGAATGAAGTATTGGCGCTGGCAGACGATCCGGGGATTGGCCGCACCGACAATAAGAGGGGGAAAACTGACAATGGATGCAGAAAGGGCAATCGCCGAGCTCGGTGTGCTGATCTATCCCGGCGCGCAGATGGCGGCGGTGCATGGCTTGACGGACTTGTTCGGGGTGGCCAACCGGATCGCCGCCGAACATCAGTCTGCGCAGTTGCCGCTGTTGCGGGTCAGCCATTGGCAGGTCGAAGGTGATCAGCCGCCAGTTCGGGTCTTCAACAGCCATCCCGGTCCGGAGCGCACCCCGGTGGCCGTGTTGATTCCGCCATCGATCGCCGGTTTTTCCGAAGGCCAGGCGCCACAGGGATTGATCCGCTGGTTGCGCGAGCAACATGCCAGCGGCGCGACGCTGGGCGGGGTTTGCGTGGGTTCTATCCTGTTGGCCGAAAGTGGTCTGCTCGACGGTCGTAGCGCCACCACCCACTGGACCTCGGCCAAAACCTTTGCCGAACGTTACCCGGCGATCAGGCTCAAGGCCGACACACCGATTGTCGATGACGGTGATCTGATTACCACCGCCGGGCTGATGGCCTGGTCCGAACTGGGTTTGCGCCTGGTCAACCGGTTGTTGGGACCGAGCATTGCCACCAATACCGCACGTTTTCTGGTGGTGGAGCACAGCGACAGCGCCAGTGAGTGCGGCAGCAACTTTGCGCCGATCCTCGGTCATGGTGATGCGGCGATCCTCAAGGTGCAACACTGGCTGCAAAGCACCGGGGCAATCGATGTGTCGCTGGCGGCGATGGCCGAAAAGGCAGGGCTGGAGGAGCGCACCTTCCTGCGAAGATTCCGCGCGGCTACCGGGCTCAAACCCACCGAATACTGCCAGCATCTGCGAGTCGGCAAGGCCCGGGAAATGCTCGAGTTCACCAACGGCACCATCGACCATATCGCCTGGACCGTGGGTTACCAGGACCCCGGGGCGTTTCGCGCGACGTTCAAGAAAATCACCGGGCTGGCGCCGAGTGATTATCGGATGCGGTTTGGGGTGACACCGGGGGCGGCGCCGCGCTAGACGCAGCACCACAAACATACTGTGGGAGCGAGCTCGCTCGCGATGAGGGCATGACATTCAACATTGATGTGTCTGACACACCGCTATCGCGAGCAAGCTCGCTCCCACAGGGTCGGGTGTGCGGGTTTGAATCGTGCAAAATGCCGGAATTTCAAAGGGCGTCGTGCAGAATAAAACAGGCATCATGCCATCACTTTCTGCGCAACAGGCTGATTTGAAAACCCTTTCCCCGTACACAGGCTTGGCCTGATCTCTGCACCCCTTCAGCTACATTCATCAAGCGTCGATTGAAGGGGGGGGGGCATGACCCCAACAAACCGCAAGAAACTGGTGGTCGCCCATTCGGTGCTCGCCGATGCGCCACTGCATGAAGTCGAAACCAACCGTGCACTGGCCCGCTGGCTGGCGCAGATACTGGGGCTCGAGTACGGCGGCAGCTACGACCCGCAGTTGCACGACGGGCAGGACCTCTACCTGTTGCCGACCCAGACCCTGGTGGGCGCTGCGGTTGCCCGGCAACTCGGGGTCAAGGGGCCGGAGGACTTGTGGGGCGGTTATGTCGACCACGACTTCATATGCACCAAAGCCATCAGTCATGGATTGCTCAACCACCATGCCCATGCACCGCAAGGCTGGGCACCATTGTTTTCCGAGCGGGTGCGCAGTGTCGTGCTCGACGGTCTCAGTGTGTTCTCGCTGGAGGATGCACGGCCAGCGGCGAAGCATCTGCTCTATACCGGCCCGATCCGCCTCAAGCCGATTCACGCCTGCGCCGGGCGGGGTCAGGAAGTGATCGACAGCCTCGACCGGTTCGACGAAATCCTCGCCCGACCCGAAGCCAAAACGCTGTTCGCGCAAGGCGTGGTGTTGGAGCAGGACCTGGATCAAGTGATCACCCACAGCGTCGGTCAGAGTTTCATCGGCGACAAGGTGCTGAGTTACTGCGGTGAACAATACTTGACCAAGGACGCAAGGGGCGAAGAGGTGTATGGCGGCTCGAACCTGTTGGTGGTGCAGGGCAGCTACGTCGATTTACTGAAGCTGGACCTGGCCGATGATGTGCGGGTGGCTATCAAGCAAGCGCAGGTGTTCGACAGCGCCGCGGATGAAGCCTATCCAGGTTTCTATGCATCGCGGCGCAACTACGACATCGCTCAGGGCATCGATAGCGACGGCAAACAGCGCAGTGGCGTGCTCGAACAGTCCTGGCGCATGGGCGGTGCCAGCAGCGCCGAGGTAGCGGCCTTGCAGAGTTTCGTCAACGATCCGGGGATGCGCGCGACTCGTGTGTCTTCGGTGGAAACCTACAGCGATCAGCCGTTGCCGGCAGACGCCATCGAGGTGTATCGCGGGCCGGCGCAGACCAGTGACTTTCTCCTCAAGTATGTGACGGTTAAATCCTATGACGGCTAGAAGCGAATCCATTCAGATCGACATCGACAACGAACAGATGAGCGGGACTTTTCTGAGCCCCAAATCGAAAGTCCCCGGCGTGCTCTTCGTGCACGGTTGGGGCGGCAGTCAGGAGCGGGATCTGGAGCGCGCCAAGGGCATCGCCGCGTTGGGCTGTGTCTGCCTGACGTTCGACCTGCGCGGACACACCGGCGGCACCGGTATTCCATTGTCCCGGGTGACCCGCGAAGACAACCTGCGTGACCTGTTGGCAGCCTATGACCGATTGCTCGCGCACCCGGCTCTCGATACGTCGGCGATTGCCGTGGTCGGCACCAGTTACGGGGGGTATCTGGCCTCGATTCTGACCTCGCTCAGGCCGGTGCGTTGGCTGGCGCTACGGGTACCGGCGTTGTATCGCGACGAGCAATGGCACACGCCGAAACGCGATCTGGACAAACTGGATCTACGTGATTACCGAGGTACCCTGGTACGTGCCGACAGTAACCGCGCGTTGCATGCCTGTTCGCAGTTCACCGGGGATGTCCTGCTGGTGCAGTCCGAGACCGACGAATACGTGCCCCACGCGACGATCATGAGCTATCGGGCAGCCTGCCAGCAGACGCACTCACTGACCCACCGCATCATCGATGGAGCCGACCATGCCTTGAGTGACCCGATTTCCCAGCAGGCCTACACCTCGATCCTGGTGGACTGGATTACCGAGATGGTGGTGGGGGAGCGGTTAAGCATTATTCAATCCCAGTGATTTTCGGTGAGCTTGCGGACGCCATCGCGGGCAAGCCCGCTCCCACAGTTGATCGTAGACGAGCACAAAAATGTGTTCACCCTGGCTCCCTGTGGGAGCGGGCTTGCCCGCGATGACGGACGCCCAAGCACCACAAATCACTTGGGTTTCCTGGCAATCCGCAACGATTTTGCCTTGGCTTCCACCAGCAAATACATCACCACGGTAATCAACAGCGGCAAAATGAAATAAATCGCCCGATAGGCCAGCAGTCCCGCTACCAGACTGCCCCGCGAAACCTCATGTTGCAGCAGTGCCACGAACACCGCCTCGAGTACGCCGAGCCCGGCCGGGATGTGAGTGATGACTCCGGCGATGGCGCTGATCAACAGCACGCCCAGCACCAGTGGATAATCCAGTTTGCCTGGCAACAAGGTGAAAATCACCGCCGCCATCAGCGACCAGTTCAATGCACCCAGGACCAGTTGCAGCACTGCCATGCGCAGTGACGGCAGATCAATTTCCACGCCGCGAGTCGCCCACTCCCGACGTTTGGCAAACCGACACGCCGCCAGGTACCCGGCGCTCAGCAGCAACAACAAAACCCCCACGCCTTGCAGCGCGCTGCTGCTGAGTTTCCAGCCCGGTGGCATGCGCACCAGCCCGCTGCTGAACACCGCGCCGGCAATCACCATGTAGCCGAACCAGTTGGTCGCCAGGCTCAGGCCAAGGATTTTCGCGATGTTGCTCTTGCTCACCCCGAGCCGCGAATACAACCGGTAACGCATGGCGATGCCGCCGACCCAGGCGCTCAGGTTCAGGTTGAAGGCGTAGCTGATGATTCCCACGGGCAGGATCTGTTTCCACGTCAGGTTCTGACGGATGTAGGTGCGGCCGATCAGGTCGAAGCAGGCGTACACCAGAAAACTCACCAGGGTAAGCCCCGAAGCAATGATCAGCGTGCGCACCTTGAAATCTGCCAGGTTATCGAACACTTCGTTCCACTCGATGCGCTGGGCGAGCGTCGTGAACAGCACGATCAGCATCAGGAAAAACAGCATCGTCAGCGGTCGTTTCCAGCGACGCCAATGGGACTTGCCCCAGCTTTTGCCGGGAGAGGCCGAATGGGTCTCAGCGCGGTTCATGGTCAGCACTCCCGGATGGCGGGGGGAAGCGTTTCAGACGAGGTTTATGCGCCGGCAACCAACCGGCCCACGCCGGAAAATGCCGCAGGAAGTGAAACACCAGAAAACCGATGGTCATGTGCCAGACACGACCTCGTGGCGCGACGTCGGGAGACATGGCCTTGCAATGGTTATCGCTGAGGTCTTCCAGGCGATTGAACAGATGACGATTGAAGGCCTGGTCGCGGATCAGCACGTTGGCTTCCAGATTCAACGACAGGCTCAATGGGTCGAGGTTGCTGGAGCCGACGGTGCTCCAGTCCTCGTCCACCAAGGCGACCTTGCCGTGCAGCGGGCGGTCGCAATATTCGTAGATCTTCACGCCGGACTTGAGCAGGTAGTCATAGGTCATACGCGCGGCGAGCCTGGCCACCCGCATGTCTGGCTGGCCCTGCAGGATCAGCCGCACATCCACGCCTCGGCGGGCCGCGTTGCGGATCTCGCGCAGCAAGCGGAAACCGGGAAAGAAGTAGGCGTTGGCGATCACCACTCGGCGCTGTGCCTGGCGCAACACCTGGCGGTAAACCTCTTCGATGTCGGTCGGGTGTTCCGCGTTGTCGCGGTACACCAGCCGTACCTGGCCATCGTGATCGCTGAAGGCCAGTTCCGAACGCCGCTGCCGACGGCGTTGCCACCAGTATTTGGCGTGCATCGGGCGACCGCATTGCAGCAGCGCGAAGTGATGGATGTCGGCCACGGCAGGGCCTTGCACCTCTACGGAATAATCCTGTTTGGCCCCGGGGCCGAAGTCGGCCAGATGATCGGCGGAAAAGTTGATCCCGCCGACGAACGCGACGCTGCCATCCACCACCACGATCTTGCGGTGCAGGCGCCGGAACCAGTTGGTGCGGATGCCCAGGCGTTTCGGTGCCGGGTCGAATACTTGCAGGTGTACGCCGGCCGCAGTCAGCGCGGTGAGGAACCCGGTACTCAGCTCGCCGCAACCAAAGCCGTCGAGGCTGACGGTGGTGCGCACGCCGCGCTGAGCGGCTTCGATCAGGATCTGCTGCAGCTCATTGCCGACCTTGTCCTCGAACAGAATGAAGGTTTCCAGCAGGATTTCACTTTGCGCCCGGCGCAGGGCTGCAAACACCCGGGGAAAGTACGCCTCGCCGTTTTCCAGCAACTCGACGCGATTGCTGCCTTGCCAGCCGTATTCGACATCGACCGCTGTCGGCTCGTGGGTGGGCGGAGCGGGGATGTGTTCCAGCGTGGTTTTTTCCATCGACCGGCTGCTCATAGCTCGATCTCCACCGACAGCGGGGCGTGGTCGGAAAGGTGCGACCAGGGCCGGGTAGACAGCACTTGCGGATGGCTGGCCTTGAGGTTGCGCACGTAGATGCGGTCCAGGCGCAATGCCGGCAAGCGCGCAGGGAAACTGCGCGCCGGTTTGCCATGTTGCGCGGCGAAGACTTCATACAGACCGCTGGGCTTGAGAAACGCATCGGCGCGCTGGCGCCAGTCGTTGAAGTCCCCGGCGACAATCACCGGGGCGTCGCTGGGCAGGGCGTCCAGGCGTTGGGCGAGCAACTTCAGTTGCGCGGTACGATGGGTTTCGCGCAGCCCCAGGTGCACGCAAATCGCATGCACCTCCTGGCCGTCACCGGGCAAACGCAACACGCAATGCAAGAGCCCGCGGTTCTCGTGGCCACTGATGGATACGTCGAGGTTGTCGTGGCGAATGATCTGGAATTTCGACAACAGCGCATTGCCGTGATCACCCGTCGGATACACCGCATTGCGTCCATAGGCGAACTGCGGCCAAAGGGTGTCGGCGAGGAATTCGTATTGCGGCATCGCCGGCCAATTGGTGTAGCGCTTGGGGTGCTGTTCATGGGTGCCGTGGACTTCCTGCAAAAACACCACATCGGCTGACACACTGCGTACCGCTTCACGCAGTTCCGGCAGGATGAAACGCCGGTTGAGCGCAGTGAACCCCTTGTGGGTGTTGACCGTCAGTACCGTGAAACGACAAATGACGGACGAACCTTGTACCCGCATGTCGGTTGCGTTTGAGTGTGCGGGAATATCGGTGTGATTCGCTGTCATGTCGCCTCCCGCCTGACGGCCACTGTCTTTGGATGACTCTGGGGCGGCGGCGAAAGTTTCGATGGGGCTACGGGCGGTACATTTTCTGCAGAACACCGAACAACTGTGGGAGCGAGCTTGCTCGCGATGGCGTTCTGTCTGACAAATCCATGTTGAATTTGCCGCCGTCATCGCGAGCAAGCTCGCTCCCACAGGGTAGGTACGTTGCCGAACGCCACGGCGCCCCAGACCAGCACGGTGGCCAGCGCGAGCCACGGATTGCCGGCGGTGAAGGTCAGCAGGAACAACACGGCGGCGAGCAGGGCAAAGATGATTTTCAGGGCGCTGATCGGACCGCGTTTGTCCGCCAGTTTGCCGCCCCAGATGTTGCCGACAGCTACCGAGATACCGTAGACCAGCAACACCAGGCTGACGGTGCCGGCGCTGAAGCCGGAGAGGTCCTGCAGAAT
Source organism: Pseudomonas sp. P5_B3 (assembly GCF_056400405.1). Classification (NCBI taxonomy): domain Bacteria; kingdom Pseudomonadati; phylum Pseudomonadota; class Gammaproteobacteria; order Pseudomonadales; family Pseudomonadaceae; genus Pseudomonas; species Pseudomonas sp. P5_B3. The sequence goes on from NZ_JBFULI010000018.1 coordinate 48,382, forward strand.
CGGCGCGAGGAAGGTAAAGGCGATGAACGAGCCGCCGTAGCCGAGGGCTGTCATGGCATACACCAGCAACAGGCGCGGTTTCTTGAGCACCTGTAATTGCTGCAACAACGAAGCAGGTTTGCCGTGGGCAATATTTTTCGGCACGTAGAGCAGGCTGCCGATGAAGGCGATGACACCCAGTGCCGAAACGGCGAGGAAGGTTTCACGCCAGCCGAAATGCTGGCCGATGAATGTCCCCAGCGGCACGCCGGTGACCAGCGCCACGGTCAGACCGGTGAACATGATGGCGATCGTGCTGGCGGCTTTTTCCTTCGGCACTAGACTGGTGGCGATGGTCGAACCGATCGAGAAAAACACCCCGTGGGCCAGGCCGGTGACGATCCGGGCGAGGATCAACGACTCGTAGCCCGGTGCTTGCCAGGCCAGCAGGTTGCCGAGGGTGAACAGCACCATCAGCGACAACAGCAGGAATTTGCGTGGAACCTTGCCAGTGAGGGCGGTCAGCACCGGGGCGCCGACGGCAACACCCAGGGCATACAGGCTGACCAGCAGGCCGGCGGACGGCAGGCTGACGCCGAGGTCGGCGCCAATGGTGGGTAACAGGCCAACGATGACGAACTCGGTCGTCCCGATGGCAAAGGCGCTGAGGGTCAGCGCGAGCAGGGCAATGGGCATGGCTGCAACTCCGGAGGTTGATTCGATGGAGCGCAGTGTCGGGGTTCGGGTTGTGCGGAAAAATACAGGGACGGACATTTGATATTTGCGTGCAGATCAAATATCGCTGTCCTGCTTTCTGCGGGCAATGTCCGAACTTGCCCGGCATTTCTCGATCAGTACCTTACAGACACAGCCAAAGGAGTGGGTGCTTTGATCAGGCTCAAGACCGCGATACTGCTGGGTGCGTTGCTGTTGCTGGGCAGCGAGCAGCTGGAAGCCGCCGCGATACCGGGGCTGCCGGCCACCGCGACACCGCTGGCGCACCCCGAACCGCTGGTACAGGGCGGCTTGCTCGGTGCTATCAGCTCAAGCATCGACGAGGTCCAGACCAGACTCGATCTCAACGAGAACCTGGTCGACGCCTGGCGCCTGCGTGCCGATCGCGCGGCCGATGAAGTGGATCAGTTGGTCAATCAGCCTTCGGCCCGTTCGCCCTGGAGTGTCGCCGGCGATTTTCTGCTACTGACCTGCGTGTGGGCGGTGGTGTTTGCCTGTCTTTGGCTGCTTGGGCGGATGACCGCCAGGCGTCTGTGCGAGCATCGTCTGCTGCTCAGTCGTGAACGGGGACAGGCGTTGCTCGGTTACGTGCTGCCCTACACTCTTCCGGCGGTGGTCAGCCTGCCCCTGACGATTTATGCCAGCCAGTTTTTGCCGATATCGGCCGGTCGGGCGCTCGCGCTGTGTCTGGCTTATGCCGCAAGCACGGGGATATTTTCCGTGTCATTGGTGCTGTCGCTGGTGGTGGTGTTCAATGCCGGCCACAAGCGGCGGGCGGTGCAGATCATTCGCGAGAAAAGTCCCCGGCCGTTATTCGGTATCGGTTTTCTGGTGGCCTTGAGCGATGCCCTGACCAGTCCGCAGATCGCCCATCAACTGGGCAGCAATCTCACCAGCAGCATTGCAGTATTCACCGGGTTGGCCGCGTCGATTTCCTTCGGCTTGCTGGTGATCCGCATGCGTCGCCCGGTAGCCCATGTGATCCGCATCCTGCCGCTGGCCCAGCGCCTCAGGCAGCCGGCGTTGCGTGAAACCCTGCGGATATTTTCCGGGCTCTGGTATTGGCCGATTCTGTTGATGGTACTGGTTTCGATCATCAACCTGATCGGTGCCGGGGCGGACAACCAGAGAGTGCTGCGCAGCGCCTTGTTCACCACGGTGCTGCTGATCGCCACGGTATTTCTCAGCACCACGCTGCATCATCTGTTCAAGGCGCGCAGCGAAGCGGAGCTGCGCCGCAGCGGCGCCTACAAGGAGCGTTTTCTCAATCTGTCCCATGCGTTGCTGCGCATCGGCATGGCCATCGTGTTCATCGATATCCTCGGGCGGATCTGGGGCGTGTCGCTGTTCGAATTCGCGGTGAGCAATGCCGTTGGCCGGGCGATCAGTGATTCCCTGAGCCACATCGGTTTGATCCTGCTGGTGACCTGGATGGTCTGGGTGGTGCTCGATACGGCGATTCAGGAGGCCCTGAAACCACCGACCTACAAGCGCTCGGCGCGCCAGCCGAGTACGCGGGTGAAAACCATCCTGCCGCTGCTGCGCAACGCGATCAAAATCATCCTGGTGGTGATTTGCGCGATCACCACCATGGCCAACCTGGGGATCAACGTCGCGCCGTTCCTGGCTGGTGCCGGGGTGATCGGCCTGGCGATCGGTTTCGGTTCCCAGCAACTGGTGCAGGACGTGATTACCGGGCTGTTCATCATCATCGAAGACACCCTGTCCATCGGTGACTGGGTGGTGCTTGATTCCGGGCATGCCGGCACCGTCGAAGGCCTGACCATCCGCACCTTGCGCCTGCGTGATGGCAAGGGCTTCGTGCACTCGGTGCCGTTCGGGCAGATCAAGGCCGTGACCAACCAGTCGCGGCAATTCGCCTATGCGTTTTTCTCGGTGCAATTCACTTACGACACCGATGTCGATAAGGCCATCGAACTGATCCGCGAGGCCGGGCACTCCATCAGCAATGACCCGTTCCTGCGTTACAACCTGCAAGGACCGCTGGATGTGTTTGGCGTCGACAAGATGGACCTCAACGGTGTGGTGCTGACCGCGCAATTTCGCACGGTATCCGGTGGTCAATACGCGGTGAGCCGGGCCTTTAACCAGCGTTTGAAAAAGCTTGTGGATAACTGCCCGTGGGTGAACTTCGCGCAGACTTATCCACAGCAGGCGCTGGTGCCGAGGCATCCGGTCGAAGCGCCGCCCGAGGCAGGGCATGAGCCGGATCATTCGGCAGTGCTGATGCCGGATCGGCCGCGATCTCAGTAGTCAGTTTTGTACTTGAGGCTTTCAGTGGCTGGTCTGGCCCCATCGCGAGCAAGCTCGCTCCCACAGTGATCTCTGTTGTGCCAAAAATTTGTATTCACAGAAAATCCCCTGTGGGAGCGAGCTTGCTCGCGATGGGGCCGGTCCAGACCACATTAATGCCGGATAAGCTTACTGCGCACTTCAGCCATTGCCTGTTCATTCAGCTCCAGCCAGAACTGCTGCTTGCCGGCAATCTCGGCAGCCACCGGCAAACCATCGCGATACACCAGCCGATTGCTCGCCAGCGCCGGGACTTTCGCGCCGGGCAACAGCGTGCCGGCAAGGTTCAGCGGATCGACCCCGCACACCGCGACCAGACTGCCGTCATGGGGCCGACGCCGGACCTCGCGCAGCAATGGAATCGCCTCGGGAAGGGCGAATTGCTCGCCCGCCAGGCCGCTGACAAACCGCCCGCCACGAATCTCGCCCCGTGCCTCCAGGCGATGGAAAGTGCGCAGCAGTTCGCGCCAGCTCGGCAGCCAATCCGCCTCGCGTTCCAACAGGCGCCAGAACACCACGCCATAGCGACGCAACAAGGTCATGGCGATGTGTTCAAGGGTTTCGGCCGGTGTCGGCGCGGGACGCTGGTTTTCCACCACGGGCGCGGCAGGTGCGCGTCGCAACAGCGCCCAGCGCCCGGCGTCGTCCATACCACCGATAAATGCCCCGCGCCCGCGCCGACTGTTGCGCGGCTGGCGCTTGCTGACCGGGGTGATCAGTGCGCGCAATCCGGCGAAGCTGTCGGCATTCACCAACCCCGCGCCTACCAGTTCCTGCAGGGCGATTTCCAGCTCCGAACGCAGCAGATGGGCCTCATGGATCAGCTCATCGAAAAACAGCGCGCCGTGCTGGCTGAGGGCGGCGTGGACCTTTTGCGTTTTCGGCGACAGTTCGCTGACCGGCGTCTGTTCGGTCAAACCGCTCCAGAGACCGACCCGGTTACGCGGCAGCAATACAATCGGCGTGCTGCGCAGCGCGGCGCTGGCGCTTTTGTTGTGCGCGGTCAGGCGCGTCCACACCAGTCTGCCGCTGCGGCACAACTCATCCAGCCAGGTCGCTGAGTAGTCCTTGATCCGTCCGGGCAGGATGTCGCTGTCCCAGGCTGAGGCTGCGGCGGGGTAGCCTTCGAATTGCGCGACGACGGCTGGCAAAACCGCCGCGCCCTGACCCTGGCTCGCGGCCGATACATGCTGCCAGTCGAACAGGAATCGCATGAAATCCTGCAACGCCACCGGTTCGATTTCCCGACGCAGGCGCTTGACCGTATAGCGGTGAATCCGCGCCAGCAAATGCCGCTCGCACCATTCTTCTTCGGCGGTGCCCGGGGTGAAGCGACCTCGCAGCACGTAGCCTTCGCGTTCCAGTTGCGCCAGGGTCTGGTTGACCCGTGCAGCGGGCAAGCCGAGTGGTTCGGCAATACGATCGAGCGCCAGCGGCCCGAAGGCACTGAGCCGTGCGCGGATCAGTTCGAGGATGGCGTCGTCGGGTTCCCAGACCTCGTCGAAGTCCGGCAGCGCTTGCAGCCGTGGCGTCAATTCGGCCTGTGGATAAATCGCCCGCAGGCAGGTCAGGCGCTCCAGCGCCAACCACAACGATTGCCCAGCGTTGATCTGCAAGCGGCTCGCGCGTCCGCTGTCGGCCAGGGTCGTGAGCCAATCGAGCCACCGCGGATTGGCACCGGCCTCGGCATCGCTGATGCCCGCCAGGCTCATCAACGCTTCGTGCATTTCATCGACGCCGGAGGGCGTCGGCCAGGCTTCGTCGCGCACGGCGGCAATCGCCTCGGCATCCAGGGCACCGAGGTCGTCGGTGGATTGCGGGTCGCTCCAGCGGCGATTGAGCACGGCCTGGGTTCTGCGTTCCTCCAGTGGCGCATCGTCGAGAAAGGTATAGGGGCGGGCGCTGAGAATCTCCGCCGCCAGCGGCGAAGGCGCCGGCAAATCGCGGCTGATCAGGCGAATGTCGCCGCGTTCCATGCGCCGCAACAGGGCCAGCCAGCCTTCAGTGTCCATGGCTTCGTGCAGGCAATCGTCGAGGGTCTGCTCTACCAGCGGATGGTCGGGAATTTCCCGTTCGCCGGCGAGGTTTTCCACGCAGGCGATCTGGTCGGGAAACACGCTGGCGATCAAGTCTTCGCTTTTCATCCGCTGGATCTGCGGCGGGACTTTGCGCCCGCCGCTGTAGCGCGGTAGCGCCAGGGCCACCCCGGCATTCCAGCGCCAGCGCACACCGAACAGCGGCGCGTCGAGCACCGCTTGAATCAGGATATGCTCGGCGCTGTTGCTGTGCAGGTAGCGCCAGACATCGTCCAGTTCAAAACTGTGGCTGGTGGACAGCGACAGCACGATGGCGTCTTCGCTGGCGGCGGCCTGCAATTCAAAGTTGAAGGTGCGACAGAAACGCTTGCGCAGGGCCAGACCCCAGGCGCGGTTGATGCGGCTGCCGAACGGCGTGTGAATTACCAGTTGCGTGCCGCCGGACTCGTCGAAAAAGCGCTCCATCAGCAGCGTGTCTTGCGAGGGCAGGGCACCCAGCGTTTGCCGCGCGCGGGCCAGGTAGTCCACCAGTTGTCCGGCGCTGGCGAGGTTCAGGCCCAAGGTGTCAGTCAGCCAGTCGAGCGCTGGCTGCAAGTTGCCTGGCGCAACCCCCAGCAGGTCATCGAGTTGTGCCTGCAAGCGCGCCACCGCCGCGGACAGTTCGGCGCTGCGCCCCGGTGCTTCACCGAGCCAGAACGGAATGGTCGGCGGCTGGCCCTGGGCGTCCTCGACCCGGACTTTGCCGGTTTCCACCCGCAGGATCCGATAGGACGTATTGCCCAACTGGAAGACATCCCCGGCGATGCTTTCCACCGCGAAGTCTTCGTTGATGGTGCCGATGTTCAGCCCTTGAGGCTCCAGCAGCACGCTGTAGTCGGCGTTGTCCGGAATGGTCCCGCCGCTGGTCACCGCCGTCAGTTTTGCGCCCCGGCGACCGCGCAGGGTGCGGCTCACGGCGTCGCGGTGCAGGTAGGCACTGCGGATGCCCTGACGCCCGTTGTAGCCCTCGGCGAGCATGTGCAGCAGCGCCTGGTAGTGTTTGTCGTCGAGTGCAGCGTAGGGCGAGGCACGGCGCAGCATCTCCAGCAACGCCTGCTCCGGCCACTCCTGGCAACTGACCTCGGCGATGATCTGCTGCGCCAGCACGTCCAGCGGCGCCTGCGGGATCATCAAGGTATCGAGTTCGCCCCGGCGCACGCAGTCGAGTAGCGCGGCGCATTCGATCAGGTCGTCGCGGGTGGTGGCGAACAAACGGCCCTTGGGCGTGCCGCCGACCTGGTGCCCGGAACGGCCGACCCGTTGCAGAAACCCGGCAATCGAACGTGGCGAGGCGATCTGGCACACCAGGTCGACGTCGCCGATATCGATCCCCAGTTCCAGCGACGCCGTGGCGATCAGCACCTGCAGGTCGCCGCGCTTGAGTCGCTGCTCGGCGTCCAGGCGAAATTCCTTGGCCAGGCTGCCGTGGTGGGCCGCCACGGCATCCTTGCCCAGGCGCTCGCTCAGGTGCCGGCTCAGGCGTTCGGCCAGGCGCCGGGTGTTGACGAAAATCAGCGTGGTCCGGTGTTCCCGGGCGAGGGCGGCGAGGCGGTCGTAGACCAGTTCCCAGACATCGTTGGCCATCACGGCCGATAGCGGCACGGGTGGTACTTCGATATCCAGGTCGCGGGGGCGGGCGTGGCCGATGTCGATGATCTCGCACGGGCGGTCGCGACCCACCAGGAAGCGCGAGACGGCTTCGATGGGTTTTTGCGTGGCTGACAGACCGATGCGCAGCAGCGGCTCCGGGCAGAGTGCTTGCAGGCGTTCAAGGCTCAGTGCCAGGTGGCTGCCGCGTTTGCTGGCGGCCATGGCGTGGATCTCGTCGACGATCACCGTTTGTGTGGTGCCGAGCATCTGCCGGCCGGAATCAGAGCCAAGCAGCACATACAGGGACTCCGGTGTGGTCACCAGAATATGCGGCGCCGTCTTGCGCATCGCCGAACGGTCCTTTTGCGGAGTATCGCCGGTGCGCACGGCGGTGCTGATCTGCAGTTCGGGCAGCCCCATCACGCGCAATTGCTCGGTAATGCCGGCCAGCGGGTTTTGCAGGTTGATCTGGATGTCGTTGGACAGCGCCTTGAGGGGCGAGACGTAGACCACCAGGGTGGCGTCGGGCAAGCCTTCGGGGCTTTCCAGGCCGCGGTGCACCAGGTCGTCGATGACGGCGAGAAAGGCGGTGAGGGTCTTGCCGGAGCCGGTGGGCGCGGCGACCAGGGTCGAACGGCGCTGGCGGATCGACGGCCACGCCCGGGCCTGGGCGGCGGTGACCGCTGCGAACGTGTGGCTGAACCAGGCGCTGACGGCAGGGTGAAAGCCGCTCAGGGCACTGTCTGCGGGGATGGGCAGGTTCATGCAGCAATTTATGCGGGTGGGGGGCGCAAGATGCAAGTACCACTCAAGATCTTCACCGCCTTTCAGGGCCCTATCGCGAGCAAGCTCGCTCCCACAGGGGGGCGGTGTACACAAAACCACTGTAGGAGCGAGCTTGCTCGCGATGAAGCCAGTGGCAGCACTGCAAAACTCAGGCATCTACACTTTACGGATGACGGTTGCGCTCTAAACCCGCAAAATGCAACGATTCCGGCAATTACCAACGACATCGCCTGGGCGCGGTGTCGATAACGCCATTGTTTCAATCAGACTGGGCCTGCTGACTCTATGCGAATGCGCCTTATGTTACTGGGCGGCGGAAATGCCCTTGGGCAGGCGCTGATTCGCCTCGGTGCGGAGGAAGACATCGGTTTCCTCGCACCCCGCCCGCCCGAAGACGGCTGGGATGCCGCGAGCCTGACACAACTGCTCGACGACACCCGTCCCGATGCATTGATCAACCTTGCCTACTACTTCGACTGGTTTCAGGCAGAGGCGGTGAGCGAACAGCGTCTGGCCGGCCAGGAGCGTGCGATCGAGCGTCTGGCGGAATTGTGCCAGCACCACAACATCGTCCTGCTGCAACCTTCCAGCTATCGAGTGTTCGACGGCTCCCGTGCCACGGCCTACAGCGAAAAAGACGAACCGGTGCCATTGGGCCTGCGCGGTCAGGCGTTGTGGCGGATCGAGCAAAGCGTTCGCGCCACCTGCCCGCAACACGTGCTGTTGCGTTTCGGCTGGCTGCTGGACGACAGTCCGGATGGCACCCTTGGTCGCTTCCTGGCCCGTGCCGAACAACCCGAAGAGCTGCTGATGGCCGATGACCGACGGGGCAATCCGACGCCGGTCGACGATGCTGCCCGCGTGATCATTTCAGTGCTCAAGCAACTCGATTGTGCCGCGCCGCTGTGGGGCACCTACCACTACGCCGGGCATGAGGCGACTACGCCGCTGGCGCTGGGGCAGGCGATTCTGACTGAAGCCCGCAGCCTGCATCCGCTGGCCATCGAAGCCCCGACCGCTCAGGCCCATGCCGCGCGTCCTGATGCTGCCGAAGAACCGCAACACGCGGTATTGGCCTGCAAAAAAATTCTGCACACCTTCGGGATCAAACCGCGCGCCTGGCGTGCGGCGCTTCCCGGTCTACTGGACAGGTTCTATCGCCATGGCTGACGGTCCCGTTTTGATCACCGGCGGTGCCGGTTTCATTGGTTCGCACCTGACTGACGCCCTGCTTGCCAAGGGCCATGCGGTGCGGATTCTCGATGACCTGTCCACCGGCAAGCGCAGCAATCTGCCGCTGGACAATCCCAGGGTCGAACTGATCGTCGGCGACGTGGCCGATGCGGCTTTGGTTGCCCGGGCGATGGCCGGTTGCAGTGCTGTGGCGCACCTGGCCGCCGTTGCTTCGGTGCAGGCCTCGGTGGACGATCCGGTGCGCACGCACCAGAGCAACTTCATCGGCACGCTGAATGTCTGCGAGGCCATGCGCCAGACCGGAGTCAAACGCGTGCTGTTTGCCTCAAGCGCGGCGGTCTATGGCAACAATGGTGAAGGTGAGTCGATCGATGAAGACACGCCCAAGGCCCCCCTGACGCCTTACGCGGTAGACAAACTGGCCAGCGAGCATTACTTCGACTTCTACCGCCGCCAGCATGGGCTGGAGCCGGTGATTTTCCGCTTCTTCAACATCTTCGGCCCGCGCCAGGATCCGTCCTCGCCGTACTCCGGGGTGATCAGTATTTTCAGCGAGCGCGCACTAAAGGGCTTGCCGATCACCGTGTTCGGCGATGGCGAGCAGACCCGGGATTTTGTCTACGTCGAAGACCTGGTCGACTTGCTGGTGCAGGCCATCGAGAAGCCTCGGGTCGAAGTCGGTGCGGTCAACGTTGGCTGGAACCAGGCGACGACACTCAAGCAAATGCTCGAAGCGCTGGAAGCCGTGGTCGGCAAGTTGCCACCGGTGAGCTACGGTCCGGCGCGCTCCGGTGACATTCGTCACTCCCGGGCGAACAACCGGCGTCTGTTGGAGCGCTTCACTACCACAGAGCAGACACCGATGCGTGTGGGGCTGGCGCGGTTGCTGGGGCGCTGAGATTTTTGCTGCCACAAAAAAGGCGCCTTTGACAGGCGCCTTTTTTGTGGCCGGAATTTGCATTAAAAGTCTGTGCAATTCCTGTGGCGAGGGAGCTTGTCGGATCGCCGCATCGTCCCGCTCGACTGCGTAGCAGTCGTCAATCCAGTCAATGCGGTTTGTCTGAGTCACCGCTTCTGCCTGGAATAGGGCTGCTTCGCAACCCGGCGGGAGCAAGCTCCCTCGCCACAACATCCAGGTTCACCACCACGTGAACATTCTTTCAGCGATGTCGCTTAGAACTTGTAGCCCAGACCCACCATGTAGATGAATGGGTCTACATCGACGTCCACACGTGCCCGGGTACCTGGGGCAATCGAGTTGTTCTCGACGGTGGCGCGGGTATCGATGTCGATGTAGCGCACCTGGGCGTTGATCATGATCTTATCGGTCAGCATGTAGTCAGCACCGACCTGCCATGCCAGGCCCCAGGAGTTTTCCGCCTTGAAGTTGCTGAAACCGGCGGACTGCGCTTGGCTGCCAACGTGTTCGTCGTAGATATAGGTGTAATTGATGCCGCCGCCGACGTACGGCTGGAAGGCCGACTTCGGATCCAGCGGGTAGTACACCAGGCTCAAGGTTGGCGGTAGGTGCTTGAGGGTGCCGAGTTTGCCGTTGGCCGCGCTCAGGGCCGTGTCCTTGAGTTTCACGTCATGCTCGAACGGTGTGGCTGCCAGCAGCTCGATACCCAGGTGGTTGGTGAGCATGTAGGCGAAGTTCAAGCCCAGTTGCGTGTCGCTGCTCATGGTCGCCTTGCCACCCAGGTCGGCACCCGCCAGAGGACCTTGATCGACCTTGACGCTGGAGCTGTCGGCTTCCGGGTTGACGGTGATTGCACCAGCGCGAATGAGAATATCGCCGGCCTCGAAGGCTTGGGCGAGCGGGGCTGCGAGCGCGAGGGCAACCAGCGAAGCGCTGAGCATGGACTTGTTCATGGGGGCTCCAGAGGACGTTAAAAATGTTCGATGTCCAATGGTAAGGTGCCTAACGAATCGGTCTTTTGATGCAGCTCAAGGAAAGTGGCAAGGAGTGGATTTTGTAGCGATTTCGATGGCCCTTCGCGAGCGAGCTCGCAGGTTCTGTGCCTGTCAGGCGATTGGGCCACGTGGGTAGCGCTTGAGCTTTTCGATCAGCTCATTGCCCGGGATCGGACGATCGAACAGGTAGCCCTGGCCGACGTCGCAGCGGTGACGGCGCAGGAACGACAACTGCTCGGCGGTTTCGATGCCTTCAGCCACGACCTTGATTTTCAGGTTGTGCGCCATGGCGATCACCGCGGAGGTGATTTCCATGTCGTCCTGGTTGTCCGGGATTTCGTGGATGAAGCTTCGGTCGATCTTGATTATGTCGATGGGGAATTTTTTCAAGTAACTGAGCGACGAGTAACCGGTGCCGAAGTCGTCCATGGCCAGGGTCAGGCCCAGGCGCTTGAGTTGGTCGAGTTGCAAGTGGGTGTCTTCGGTGGCTTCCAGCAGCAGGCCTTCGGTCAGCTCCAGCTCCAGCAAATGAGCTGGAAGGGCTTCTTCCTTGAGGATGTTGGCAATGGAGGCCACCAGGTCCGGATCGGAAAACTGCTTGGGCGACAGGTTGATCGCCACTTGCAGGTTGCCCAGGCCGGCGGCGGTCAGCGCTTTGCTCATGCGGCAGGCCTGGCGGGCGATCCATTTGCCGATCGGAATGATCAGCCCGGTTTCTTCGGCGACGCTGATGAACTGATCCGGGCGGATCATGCCCTTTTCCGGATGGTCCCAGCGCAGCAGTGCTTCCATGCCCAGCAGGCGACCGCTGCGCAAGCACAGCTTGGGCTGATAGAACACGTCGAGTTCGTTCTGGGTCAGGGCGCGTCGCAGGTTGTTCTCGACGAACAGCTTGTAGCTGGCCTCGGCGTTGAGCGCTTCGGTGAACACTTGCACCTGGTGTTTGCCATTGGCCTTGGCCTTGTGCAGCGCCAACCCGGCATTGCGCATCAGGGTTTGCGGGTCGCGCCCGTGCAGCGGCGCGCAGGCCAGGCCCACGGAGCCGGTGACGCTGATCAACTGGTTGTCGACGAACATCGGTTTGTCGAGGGTCGCCAGTAACTGGTTGGCTACTTGCTGACCCACCGTGAGGTCGCTGTTGTCCAGTAACACGGCGAATTCGTTACTGGCGAATCGCGCCAGGCTGCCGCTCGGAACCAGGCTGTTGCGCAGGCGTCGGGCGAGGCTGATCAGCAGCTTGTCGCCAGTCTGGTGGCCAAGGCTGTCATTGATCCGCTTGAAGTTATCGATGTCCACCAGCAACAGGCTGATTGGCGCATCGCTGTCCCGGGCGAAGCGTTCATCGAGGTTGCGAATGAAGGCCGGGCGGTTGCCGAGATTGGTCAGGTTGTCGGTGTAGGCCAGGCGCTCGATACGTTGCTGAGCGAGCTTGGCCTGGGTGATGTCTTCGTAGATGCCGATGTAGTGGGTCAGCTCGCGGTTGTCGCCGTAAACCTTGGAGATCGACAACTGGCCCCAATAGGGTTCGAGATTTTTCCGGCGACTCTTGAATTCGCCCTGCCAACTGTTGCTCTTGGCCAGCGCCGAAGGCGCGTCGAACAGCAGTTCGCTGAGGTTCTCCAGGGCTGGTAGTTCTGACAGGCGCTGACCGTGCACTTCTTCCGTGGAATATTGGGTGATCGCGGTGAAGCTCGGGTTGACGTATTCCACCACGCCGTCGCAGTTGACCAGCAGAAAGGCGTTGGCACTTTGCTCGACCGCACGCTGGAACAGGTGCAGGGCGCTGGTGGCGGTTCGCCGGTTGTGGTTGCTGATGACCTGGGCAAACTGGTCCGCCAGTTCTCCGGCGAAGGCGATTTCATCCGACTGCCAGGCGCGGGTCGCGCCGGTCTGCTCCAGGCACAAAACGCCGACCACCTGGCCATCGACGCGGATACTGGCGTCGAGCATTGCGTTGACGTCGCGCGGACGCAGGCTTTCGGCCATCTCCCGGGTACGCGGGTCGCGCATGGCGTTATGGGCGTCGATGGCGCGGCCGGTGTGCAAGGCGTCGAGGTAATCGGGGAAAACGCTGACGTCGATCGGCTGCGGCAGCAGGTATTGCTGATTCGTGCGGTGATAGGCCGAGATCGGCACCAGCCTCGAGCCTTCGAGGTGCCACAGGCTGGCGCAGTCGATCTCGTAAATATCGCAGGCGCTGCGGGTGATCAGCTCGGCGGCTTCCTGCAAGGAATTGTTGCTGCTGTAGCGTTGACGGGTGAGCAGCAGGATCAGGTCCTGCTGGGCACGCGCCCGGTCCAGATGCAGCAGTTGCTCCTGCTGGGCACGTTGATTGAGTTCCAGGGCGATTTGCAGGCGCGAGTTCTGGGTTTCCAGATCCAGCGCCGGTTGCAGCGGGTCGTCCTCGACCAGGCCGTCAATGACCAACAGGTAGCCGCGCAACAGGTGACGATTGTGTTGTTTGTAGGCTTCGCCCAGTTCCAGCAGATTCAGGGAGCCCGAGGCGGTGTGCAGGGTGTAGCGGATCAGGTAATGCGGGCTTTCAGTCAGCTGCTGCTGGACCGCGTCGTGCAGTTGATAGCGCGCTTGCGGCTCCATCAGGCTGGCGTAGGGCGAGCCCACCAGCGCACACAACTCGACGGCTGGCAGACCGAACTGGCGTTCGCAATTGGGATCGAGAAACAGCAGCGCCCAGCTGGGTTCATTAAGCCGTTCGAAACGCAGCATGCCGAGCCGCGAGGGCACAGGCAACTGCGTCACTACCTCGGCCACCATACGGCTGGCGGCATCGGGTTGGCTTTTCATGGAGGGAAACTCGCTTCGAATATGCTGAACGCGCCGGGCTCTCGCCCTCTTTACTGTTGCCTGCGGCAAGGTTGCATCATGCGGCACTGGCTGACAAGAGAGGATGAAGGCCAAGTGCTATAAGCCTATGTCGGCAGGAACGAAGATTTCTCCAGTTAATAGCAAAAAGTCATAAATTTGGCCGAATTTGAGCTCTGATTTCTCTTTTCGGTAAAAAATGCGGATGAAAGAAACCCCGCCAGATTGGTGGGGTTGAAGTGTGAGCGATACATCGTCGTCCAGTGGGGGGGGGTGCCTCCCTCAACTTTTGCTATGGAAGTCGGCGAAGAGATCTCAAGTTTCAGGGGTTAGATGGTAGCGTCGTACCGAACCGGCGGAGTTGTCAGTCTGCCCGCCGACCGCCAGCAGCTGGTTATCGGTTCTGATGATGTCCCAGAAACTGCCTTCGAGTTCTTCGAAAAGGCCATTTTTGCCAAAGCTGTCGTCGGGCTGGCCATTGTGTAAGTAGCGAGCCAGCACGCCATGAAAACGTGGCCCAGGAGAGATGATTTGCCCGGCGCAGAGGATCTGCTGGTCATCGTTCGATTGCACGCGCTCGAATCGAATGTTGCGGCTATCGGCAGGCGTGGTGACAGGTTCGAAACTTTGGTCGAGATGCCCGTTTGAGGTAAACCGGACGATCCAGCCCGCGAGTGCCTGTTGTGGGGTCTGGGTGTAGCCCGAGGCAAGCAGTTCTTCATCCGGCGTCTGGTCCAGCGCCAGGAATGCCCGCTCGCCGGGCAGGGCCGTGAAGCCCTGATTGCCGAAGGCCGGATCGGCTTCACCCTCCAGAGTCACGCCAGCCAGTAGCGCCCCTCCGCTATATTGGCCGGCCAGTACGAGGCGTTGCGCAAGGTCGCGCGCCGGCAGACTGATGATTGCATCCAGTCGGCACGGGCCATTTTCATAGGTGATCTCGATGTAGCCTTTATCGTGAAATTGGGTGTCCAGTTGCCCGTTCTCCTTCAGGCGGATCAGAACGGTCCTGGCCGGTTCGCCGTAGAAGTTGTCCATTACGAACGGAATCAGTAACTGTCCCTCGGGAGTCATGATGGGCGGAGTGCTGTGGGTGCCATTACGAGCTTTTGAGGAGCGGGCCATGATTGAGCGCCGGGTCCTGGCGTTGCGCGAGGAATCCAATTCGACGATGGTGACCCCGTTATTGCCGAAGGTCCGGTCACGCTGGCCATTGTGGTGGTACATGACGAACCCTGGAATATACCCGTCCTGGCCTTCGAGCCATGTTGTCAGCAGCAACCGACCATCGGGCATCAACTGAACATCGATACCTTCGTTGGGGCGTACATCATCAAGATCCTCAGACACATAACCCTGGGCATTGAAGGTTCGGTCCAGGCTGCCATCCTCGTTCAAGGCGATCAGAAGTGCTTTGTCGGCATAGCTGCTTGCCAACACTAGCGAGCGGTCCTGACGCAGAGCGACGGCATAGATAGACGAGGCGGATACCCCGTTACCAAGCAGCATTGCGTTGCACTTCACAGTGCCTTGGGTGCCGAAAGTCGTGTCCAGGCGTGGGCTGGAGCGAGCGCTGCAGCGTGGTTGAGGTGGGTTTTGCATGTCATCATCCTTAATAATGGGACCAGTGATTGGCCCTCGCTTATTAAACTAAGTGACGTAAGGCTGGAAAAACAACTGTCAGAAATAACAGGATATTATTTTTGGAGAACAGTGGAGATCGAGGCAAAAAAAAGCCCCGCCAAATTGGCGGGGTTGAGGTACGAGCGTGGCGCTCGGAAACGTGGAACGCAATCGGGCCTCCGGTGAAGGAGGGTCGGTCGGTGTTACAGGAGCATGGTGCGGATGTCGCCCAGCAGGTCGCTCAGACGCTTGGTGAAGCGTGCAGCAGCGGCGCCGTTGATCACACGGTGATCGTAGGACAGCGACAGTGGCAACATCAGTTTCGGCTGGAAGGCTTTGCCATCCCGGACTGGCCGGATGGTTGCCTTGGAAACACCGGGGATCGCCACTTCCGGCGCGTTGACGATCGGCGTGAAGCCGGTGCCGCCAATGTGGCCGAGGCTGGAAATGGTGAAACAGGCGCCTTGCATCTCGTCTGACGAAAGCCGAGCGTCCCGAAGGCTGTGATTTTTTTGCCATCAACGCAAATTAATGCCTGTCGATTGCAGCAACTTGCCCTCCCGATCGTGGTAATTCACCTGAATGCGTTCTGCATCGATGACGAGATGCGCGAAGTTATCCTGACTGATGACTTTGCCGGTCAATTCCTGTCGATATTCGCCTGCGGCGTTGCGTGCCAACGGCTGGTCGAGGATAAAGCTGGATTGACTGGCATAGGGCAACAGTTTGATGTTGCACAATGGCGACGACACGATGGTGTGCACCTCAAAGTCCGGGTCTTCGCTGTGGGTCAGTCGACTGGTCAAGGAGCCGTGGACGTCGCCGGAAACGAAAATGATATTCTTCAGTCGGTGCGAGCGAATGGTCTCCAGCAACCGCAGCCGTTGCCCGGGAAAACCGGCCCAGGCGTCATCCCCGTTGTGTTTGGCGTCGGGATAGAGCATCACGCTGGTGACCACCAACTTGACCCGGGCGGGGCTGTGGATCAGCCATTGGCACAAGGCATATTCCTGCTCAACATCAAGGATACGTCGATCATCGGCGGACAGATTACGCTGGGTGCGGCTATCGGTGACGAACCATTCGATATCGCCATCGGTGAACTTATACCAATAGTGCTTCGGATGCCGGCTGATCCGCCCATCCTCTAGTAATTCAAATGCCGGGCTGTGGCTGGCTTGATATAACTCATAAGCAGTGATGGCGTTTTTATATAAAAAATCATCGCCTGATTTTTTATTTTTCGGCCAGTTATCTTCAATTTCGTGATCGTCGAGGATCATGTAAGTCGATACATTGGCCATTAACCTGGAAATATGCGGCTGTGAGAAAGTCGCACGGTATTTTGCGAGTATTTCCTGATATTCGCGGTCAGGTGCGAAAAAATTCAAATCGTCGACATAGATCTGATCGCCAGTCATCAACATCGCGCTGACCGGCGGGTCGGCTTGCTGAGCCAATTGTGAAATCGAGGCAAATATCCGGTCGCCCAGATGTGGCGCCGACGGGATGCCGGCGGTCATCCGCAAGTAACGGCATGAGCCAACGAAATAGGCTCGTGGTGTGCCGGCCGTGCTGGACCGGGTGCGCACGCGATAGAGTTCTTGCGGCCATCGCAGCGGCAGTTCTTGCACCGAATCCACGGAGTGCCCGGCACTCGTGGTACTGAACCAGCCAGCCTGGTATTCGTATTCGGTATCGGCCGCCAGGTTATTGATAACAATGACATCGGACATGTCTTGCAGGCTTGTCAGCCTTACAAAGATACTTTTAAGCCATTGCTCACGCCCGGACTGCCGATAACGGATGCCGGCAAATACGGGTGCATCTTTTTGCGCTTCRCCGCGCACAAATATACGCGCGTGATTAGTTGTGGTGTGGCCAATAATCGGGCCAACAGTTAGTTTGAGCATGTTTGAGTCCAATCGCTGCCAGTTAATTGGTAGTTGGTTATTTCGGATGTAATGGGAGGGTGTTCAGCCAAGACTAGTTATTTGGCCTGAATAAATATCTGGCAGAAATGGATTCGAGTTGTGGGCGATATCAGCCACAAATGTAGGAAAGCGTATCAAGCAAGAACTTCAGGCAAAAAAAAGCCCCGCCAAATTGGCGGGGTTGAGGTACGAGCGTGGCGCTCGGAAACGTGGAACGCAACAGGCCCTCCGGTGAAGGAGGGCCGGTCGGTGTTACAGGAGCATGGTGCGGATGTCGCCCAGCAGGTCGCTCAGACGCTTGGTGAAGCGTGCAGCAGCGGCGCCGTTGATCACACGGTGATCGTAGGACAGCGACAGTGGCAGCATCAGTTTCGGCTGGAAGGCTTTGCCGTCCCAGACTGGCTGGATGGTTGCCTTGGAAACACCGAGGATCGCGACTTCCGGCGCGTTGACGATCGGCGTGAAGCCGGTGCCGCCAATGTGGCCGAGGCTGGAAATGGTGAAGCAGGCGCCTTGCATCTCGTCCGACGAGAGCTTCTTGGTCCGGGCTTTTTCAGCCAGGGAAGCAGCCTCGGCGGCCAGTTGCAGCAGGCTCTTCTGGTCGACGTTCTTGATGACCGGTACCAGCAGGCCATCCGGGGTGTCGACGGCGAAGCCGATGTTGACGTATTTCTTGCGGATGATCGCTTTGCCGCTTGGCGCCAGCGAGCTGTTGAAGTCCGGCAGTTCCTTGAGCAGGTGCGCACAGGTCTTGAGCAGCAACGGCAGGATGGTCAGCTTGACGCCGGCCTTCTCTGCAACGGCTTTCTGGGCAACACGGAACGCTTCGAGCTCGGTGATATCCGCCGAGTCGAATTGCGTCACGTGCGGCACGTTCAGCCAGCTGCGGTGCAGGTTGGCGGCGCCGACCTGCATCAGGCGGGTCATCGGCACTTCTTCGATTTCACCGAAGCGGCTGAAGTCCACGACCGGAATCGGCGGGATGCCCGCGCCACCGGTTGCGCCAGCAGCAGCGGCCGGCGCTTCCTTGGCCTTCTGCATCATGGCCTTGACGTAAACCTGCACGTCTTCCTTCAGGATGCGACCGTGCGGACCGCTGGCGCCAACGGCGTTCAGCTCGACGCCGAATTCGCGGGCCAGTTGACGCACGGCAGGGCCGGCGTGAACTTTTGCACCAGGCTTGGCTGGCGCGGCGGCCGGGGCAGCAGCAGGTGCGGCGGCGGCAGGAGCAGCAGCTGGAGCAGGTGCGCTCGGAGCTGCAGCGGCAGTTGCCGGTGCAGCGGCCGGAGCGGCGCCTTTGACTTTCAGCTTGAGGATCAGGTCGCCGGTACCGACTTCGTCATCGAGCTTGATGGAAATGCTTTCCACCACGCCAGCGGCTGGCGACGGGATTTCCATGCTCGCCTTGTCGGACTCCAGGGTGATCAGCGACTGGTCGGCCACAACGGTGTCGCCGGCCTTGACCAGGACTTCGATGATCTTGGCCTTGCCCGCCGAACCGATGTCCGGAACGTGGATGTCCTGAACGCTGTCGGCCACTGGAGCAGCCGGTGCGGCAGCGGCAGGCGCGGGAGCAGCGGCGGCAGGAGCGGCCGCCTGAGCTGGAGCGGCAGCAGCTGGTGCAGCAGCACCCGCCACTTCCAGATCCAGAATCAGGTCGCCAGTGCCGACTTCATCGTTGAGCTTGACGCTGATGGCCTTGACCACGCCAGCGGCAGGCGACGGGATTTCCATGCTGGCCTTGTCGGATTCCAGGGTGATCAGCGATTGATCAGCCGCGACGGTGTCGCCGACCTTGACCTGGATCTCGATGATCTGGGCCTTGCCCGACGAACCGATGTCCGGCACGTGCACTTGCTGAACGCTGGCGGCAGCCGGCGCAGCAGCAGGAGCGGCGGCGGCAGGAGCAGCAGCCGGTTTGGCTTCAGCCTTGGCAGCCGGCGCAGCGGCAGCCGCAGGGGCACCTTCGACTTCCAGTTCCAGCAGTTCGTCGCCTTCTTTCAGGCGATCGCCCAGCTTCACTTTCAGGCTCTTGATGATACCGGCCTTCGGCGCGGGCACTTCCATGCTCGCCTTGTCCGATTCCAGCGTCAGGATGCTCTGGTCGGCTTCGATACGGTCGCCGACCTTCACAAACAGTTCAATTACTTCACCTTCACCGCTGCCGATGTCAGGTACGCGAATGAGTTCGCTCACAAAATCTCTCCTCAGCAGTCCAGTGGGTTGCGTTTTTCCGGGTTGATACCGAACTTGGCAATGGCCTCGGCCACCACTTTAGGTTCGATGTCGCCACGGTCAGCCAGTGCTTCCAGGGCTGCCAACACCACGAAATGACGGTCGACTTCGAAGAAATGACGCAGTTTCTTGCGGCTGTCGCTACGGCCGAAACCGTCGGTGCCCAGGACTTTGAATTCCTTGGACGGTACCCACTGACGGATCTGCTCGGCGAACAGCTTCATGTAGTCGGTAGACGCGATGACCG
Organism: Pseudomonas sp. P5_B3; assembly: GCF_056400405.1. Lineage (NCBI taxonomy): Bacteria > Pseudomonadati > Pseudomonadota > Gammaproteobacteria > Pseudomonadales > Pseudomonadaceae > Pseudomonas > Pseudomonas sp. P5_B3. The sequence continues at coordinate 67,827 of NZ_JBFULI010000018.1, forward strand.
GACCTTTACGGCCGTTCAGGCACTCTTCGACGTAGCTCAGCTTAGGCTTCTGGCCAGGGTGCAGACGGTTGGTGCGTTCAACGGCCAGGCCGTCGCGACGCAATTCGTTGAAGCTGGTAACGCTCCACACGTCGGCGCCGACGTTGAACTCTTCGCGCAGGATCTTCGCTGCTTCACGGACTTCACGCAGGATGGTGCCGGAGCCCATCAGCTGAACGTGGTGCGCCGCTTCGCGGGTGTCTTCCTCAAGCAGGTACATGCCTTTCTTGATGCCTTCTTCGGCACCGGCCGGCATGGCAGGCTGCTGGTACGACTCGTTCATCACGGTGATGTAGTAGAAGACGTCCTGTTGCTCTTCGGTCATCTTCTTCATGCCGTCCTGAATGATCACCGCCAGCTCGTAGCCGTAGGTTGGATCGTAGGTGCGGCAGTTCGGGATGGTGGCAGCCAGCAGGTGGCTGTGACCGTCTTCGTGTTGCAGGCCTTCACCGTTCAGGGTGGTACGGCCGGCAGTGCCGCCGATCAGGAAACCACGGGTGCGGCTGTCGCCAGCGGCCCAGGCCAGGTCACCGATACGCTGGAAGCCGAACATCGAGTAGAAGATGTAGAACGGCAGCATCGGCTGGTTGTGGCTGGAGTACGAAGTACCGGCAGCGATGAAGGAGCTCATGGCGCCCGCTTCGTTGATGCCTTCCTCGAGGATCTGGCCCTTCTGGTCTTCCTTGTAGAACATCACCTGGTCTTTATCGACTGGCTCGTAGAGCTGGCCGACGGAGGAGTAGATGCCCAGCTGACGGAACATGCCTTCCATACCGAAGGTACGGGCTTCGTCCGGGATGATCGGCACGATGCGCGGGCCGATTTCCTTGTCCTTGACCAGCTGTGCGAGGATCCGCACGAAGGCCATGGTGGTGGAGATTTCACGGTCGCCCGAGCCGTCCAGGATCGCCTTGAGGGTGTCCAGTGGCGGAGTCGGGATGTTGAAGCTCTTGGCGCGACGCTGAGGCACGAAGCCGCCCAGTGCGGTACGACGCTCGCTCAGGTAACGGGCTTCGGCGCTGCCTACTTCCGGTTTGAAGAACGGCAGGTTTTCCAGTTCATCGTCCTTGACCGGGATGTCGAAGCGATCGCGGAACAACTTCAGGCTTTCGACATCGACCTTCTTGGTGTTGTGCGCAGTGTTCTTCGCTTCGCCGGCACCGGTGCCATAACCCTTGATGGTCTTGGCCAGGATGACGGTCGGTTGTTCTTTGTGGTTGACCGCTTCGTGGTACGCCGCGTAGACCTTGTACGGGTCGTGGCCGCCACGGTTGAGCTTCCAGATCTCGTCGTCGGACAGGTCTTCAACCATCGCCTTGAGTTCTGGCGTGTTGAAGAAGTGTTCACGCACGAACGCGCCGTCTTTGGCTTTGTAGTTCTGGTACTCGCCGTCGATGACTTCGTCCATGCGGCGTTGCAGGATGCCGTCGACGTCCTTGGCCAGCAGTGGGTCCCAGAAACGGCCCCAGATGACTTTGGTCACGTTCCACTGGGCACCGCGGAACACGCCTTCGAGTTCCTGGATGATCTTGCCGTTGCCGCGAACCGGGCCGTCAAGACGCTGCAGGTTGCAGTTGATGACGAAGATCAGGTTGTCCAGCTTCTCGCGGCCGGCCAGGGAGATGGCGCCCAGGGATTCCGGCTCGTCGCACTCGCCGTCGCCCAGGAAGCACCAGACTTTCTGTTTGCCTGGCTGGATGAAGCCACGGTGTTCCAGGTACTTCATGAAGCGTGCCTGGTAGATCGCCTGGATCGGGCCCAGACCCATGGATACGGTCGGGAACTGCCAGAAGTCAGGCATCAGCCAAGGGTGCGGGTAGGACGACAGGCCTTGACCATCGACTTCCTGACGGAAGTTGTTCATCTGGTCTTCGGTGATGCGGCCTTCCATGAATGCGCGGGCGTAAACGCCTGGCGAGGTGTGGCCCTGGAAGTAGATCAGGTCGCCGCCGTGTTCGTCGCTCGGGGCCTGGAAGAAGTAGTTGAAGCCGATGTCATACAGGGTCGCACTGGACGCGAAGCTGGAGATGTGACCGCCGAGGTCGGAATCTTTCAGGTTCGTACGCATTACCATGGCCATCGCGTTCCAGCGTACCAGCGAGCGAATGCGGCGTTCCATGAACAGGTCGCCAGGCATGCGTGCTTCGTGGGTAACGGGGATCGTGTTGCGGTAAGGCGTGGTGATGGCGTAAGGCAACTGCGAGCCGCTGCGGGTCGCGAGTTCACCCATACGGGTCATCAGATAGTGAGCACGGTCTTCGCCTTCTTTGTCGAGAACCGATTCCAGGGCGTCCAGCCATTCCTGGGTTTCGACGGGATCGAGGTCTTGCATGGCTTGCTCCAGGGCGGAAAGGCTACCAGAATCGGTTGCCTGAGTTAGCGACTGGCCTTGTGGGCAGACGTTATGAATTCTTGGATTGCCGACAGGTTGTTCCGGCGGCGTGTAGTTTTACTACAAATCTTCCGGCATTTCAGCCCGTCTAATGTATATACGAGTAGTAAAACTACAGATGAGCGGCTTGTAGCCCCCGGCTGCGTTGTGAGAATAATCGTTAAGGTTGGTCTTTTTCCAACTACAAAAGGTAAAAGCTTGATGCTGGCTGCCAAAATTAAAGAAATTTCAGCTATTTCTAACTTTTGTTCGACAGTCCCTCAGGTAGTGAGTTTTCGAAAACCACTACATGCAGTCCGTTGTACGCCGATCAAGGATAGACCATGAGCCTCCCTTCGCTTGCCGAACTGCCCGCCATTCTCCTGCCGTTGGTCACCCGCGCCGAGCAGTCGTTCCGGGCTGCCGTCGCTGCCCTGGACGATGATCACGGGCTGTCCACCTGGACGCCGGAACGCTGGGCGCAATTTGCCCGCGTCACCGCCGCCAGCGATTTCGTGATTGAACAGTGTGTTCGTGACCCTTTGATGTTGCTGGCGCTGGTGCAGTCCGGCGAACTGGACCGCCGCTTCGCGCCCGGTGAGTTGTGCGCGCAGATTGCCGCTGCCGTGAGCGTGGCCGAGACCGATGATCAGCTTGGTCGCGCCTTGCGCCGTCAGCGTGCACGCCATCAGGTGCGGATCATCTGGCGCGACCTGACCCGTCAGGCTGACCTGGTACAGACCTGCCGCGACCTCTCGGACATGGCCGATGCCAGCATCGATCAGGCTTATCAATGGTTGTATGTGCGGCATTGTCAGCAGTTCGGCGTGCCGACCGGCCGACGTAGCGGCGAGCCGCAGCAGATGGTCATCCTCGGCATGGGCAAGCTCGGCGCCGTGGAGCTGAACCTGTCCTCGGACATCGATCTGATTTTTGCCTACCCCGAGGGCGGCGAAACCGTCGGTGTGAAACGCGCGCTGGATAACCAGGAGTTCTTCATTCGTCTGGGCCAGCGGCTGATCAAGGCCCTGGACCCGATGACCGTCGACGGCTTTGTATTCCGCGTCGACATGCGCTTGCGACCTTACGGTTCGTCCGGCGCTCTGGTGCTGAGCTTCAACGCGCTGGAACAGTATTACCAGGATCAGGGCCGCGATTGGGAACGCTACGCGATGATCAAGTCGCGGGTGGTGGCCGGCGATCAAGTAGCCGGCGCGCAACTGCAGGAGATGCTGCGACCGTTCGTTTACCGGCGCTACCTGGACTTCTCGGCCATCGAAGCGCTGCGCACCATGAAGCAGCTGATCCAGCAGGAAGTACGGCGCAAGGGCATGGCCGACAACATCAAACTCGGATCCGGCGGTATTCGTGAAGTCGAGTTCATTGCCCAGGCGTTCCAGCTGATTCACGGCGGCCGCGATTTGAGCTTGCAGCAACGCCCGCTATTAAAGGTGCTGAGCACGCTGGAAGGTCAGGGTTACCTGCCGCCGGCTGTGATCGGCGAGCTACGTGAAGGTTATGAATTCCTGCGTTACACCGAACACGCGATTCAGGCGATTGCCGACCGCCAGACGCAAATGTTGCCCGATGGCGAGCAGGATCAGGCGCGTATTGCCTTTATGCTGGGTTTCGCCAACTGGACGGCCTTCCACGAACAATTGATGTATTGGCGCGGCCGCGTGGCCTGGCACTTCGGGCAGGTGATCGCCGATCCCGACGAAGAGCAGGGCGCCGAAAGCGAAGTGGTGGTCGGCGGTGAGTGGTTGCCGCTGTGGGAAGAGGCTCAGGACGATGAGGCCGCTTGCCGTCAACTGGAAGAGGGTGGTTTCAAGGATGCCCCAAAAGCCTTGAAAGCCCTGGCCAGTTTGCGCAGCAGCCCCCAGTTGCGGGCGATGCAGCGTCTGGGTCGCGAACGTCTCGATGCTTTTATTCCGCGTTTGCTGGCGCAGGCCGTGGAGCATGACAATCCGGACCTGGTACTGGAACGGGTGCTGCCGCTGGTTGAAGCCGTGGCCCGTCGCTCCGCGTACCTGGTGCTGCTGACCGAGAACCCCAGTGCGTTGCGGCGGTTGCTGACGCTGTGCGCGGCGAGCCCGTGGATCGCCGAGCAAATCACTCGCTTCCCGCTGCTGCTCGACGAATTGCTCAACGAAGGCCGGCTGTTCAAACCGCCACTGGCGCCAGAACTGGCGGCTGAATTGCGCGAGCGCCTGACACGGATTCCCGAGGACGACCTCGAGCAGCAAATGGAAGCCCTGCGCCACTTCAAGCTGGCGCACCGCCTGCGGGTGGCTGCCTCGGAAATCGCCGGCAGCCTGCCGCTGATGAAGGTCAGCGATTACCTGACCTGGCTCGCCGAGGCGATCCTGGAGCAAGTGCTGGCACTGGCCTGGCGCCAGACCGTGGCCAAGTACGGCACGCCGCTACGCACCGATGGCACTTTGTGCGATCCCGGCTTCATCATTGTCGGTTATGGGAAAGTCGGCGGTCTGGAACTCGGGCATGGTTCGGACCTGGACCTGGTGTTCATCCACGACGGCGATCCGCAGGCTGAAACCGATGGCGTCAAACCCATCGATGGCGCGCAATTCTTCACCCGGCTGGGGCAGCGGATCATTCACTTGCTGACTGCACAGACCAACTCCGGGCAGTTGTATGAAGTGGACATGCGTCTGCGGCCATCCGGTGCGTCGGGCTTGCTGGTGAGTTCCCTGGGGGCGTTTGCCCGCTATCAGGAAAACGAGGCCTGGACCTGGGAGCATCAGGCATTGGTGCGGGCGCGGGTGTTGGTGGGCAGTCAGGATGTCGGCCAGGCCTTCGAGAAAGTCCGCGCCGCGATATTGGGCAAGACGCGTGAACTGCCGACCCTGCGCCAGGAGGTCAGCGAGATGCGCGCCAAGATGCGCGATAACCTGGGCAGCAAGAGCACGGCGGCCGGCACCGGGGCAAATGCCTTCGAAGCCACGGCGCCGTTCGATATCAAGCAGGACGCCGGAGGTATCGTCGATATTGAATTTATGGTGCAATACGCGGCCCTGGCGTGGTCCGAAACACACCCGCCGTTGCTGCGCTGGACCGACAACATCCGCATTCTGGAAGAGCTGGAGCATGAAGGGCTGATGCCCGTCGAAGATGCCGGCCTGTTGCGTGAAGCGTATAAAGCGTACCGTTCCGCCGCCCACCGGCAGGCCTTGCAGAAGGACCCGGGGGTGATTCCGGGCGACCAGTTCGCGGACGAACGGCGGCAGGTCATGCGGATCTGGCGTGAGCTGGGGCTAAGCTGAAACGGGATATTCGATACGCCCAATACCCCTGTGGGAGCGAGCTTGCTCGCGATGGCGGACTGACAGTTACCATTGATGTTGAATGTGATGGCCTCATCGCGAGCAAGCTCGCTCCCACAGTGGATCTGCAGTGCCATGCGGATCGAGGTACACCAATACCCAATGTGGGAGCGAGCCTGCTCGCGATAGCGGAGTGACACTCGACAGCAATGTTGAAGGTGATGACCCATCGCAAGCCGCCGTGCTCCCGCAGAGATTTTCGAGGCGGGGAGGCGTAGGCCTCCCCGGTTCGTTTATGGAAACCACATGAAAATTCTGATCGTTGGGCCCAGTTGGGTCGGTGACATGGTGATGGCGCAGACACTGTTCCAGTGTTTGAAACAACGCCACCCGCAATGCGAAATCGACGTGCTGGCCCCCGAGTGGAGCCGGCCGATTCTTGAGCGTATGCCCGAAGTTCGCCAGGCCTTGAGCTTTCCGCTCGGTCACGGTGTTCTGGAACTGGCGACTCGCCGGCGCATCGGCAAATCCCTGGCCGGCCAGTACGACGAGGCGATCCTGTTGCCCAACTCCCTGAAGTCGGCGCTGGTGCCGTTCTTTGCCGGCATCCCGAAACGCACAGGCTGGCGTGGCGAGTTCCGCTATGGCCTGCTCAACGACGTGCGCACGCTGGATCAAGATCGTTATCCGCTGATGATCGAGCGCTTCATGGCCCTGGCTTATGAGCCGGGCGTCGAGTTGCCAAAACCCTATCCGCGCCCGACACTGCAGATCGACCCGGTCACGCGCGAGGCGGCACTGGCAAAGTTCGGTCTGACCCTCGACCGTCCGGTGTTGGCCCTGTGCCCTGGTGCCGAGTTTGGCGAGTCCAAGCGCTGGCCGTCCGAGCATTACGCCAAGGTCGCCGAAGCGAAGATCCGCGAAGGCTGGCAAGTCTGGCTGTTCGGTTCGAAAAACGATCACGCCGTGGGCGAAGACATCCGCGCGCGGCTGATTCCAGGTCTGCGTGAAGAATCGGTCAACCTCAGCGGCGGCACCTCGTTGGCCGAAGCCATCGACCTGATGTCCTGTGCAGATTCTGTGGTGTCCAACGACTCCGGCCTGATGCACGTCGCCGCCGCTCTGAACCGCCCGCTGGTCGCGGTCTACGGTTCGACGTCGCCGGGCTTCACGCCACCGCTGGCCGAGCATGTCGAAATCGTACGCCTGGGCATCGAGTGCAGTCCGTGCTTCGATCGCACCTGCCGTTTCGGCCATTACAACTGCCTGCGCCAGCTCATGCCGCAGGCCGTGAACGAAGCCTTGCAGCGGTTGCAAGGCACTGTGGTCGAGGTCAAATAGCTTGCGGGTTCTGTTGATCAAGACTTCTTCGCTGGGCGACGTCATTCACGCGTTGCCGGCGTTGACCGATGCGGCGCGGGCGATTCCCGGCATCAAATTCGACTGGGTGGTGGAAGAAGGCTTTGCCGAAATCCCGACCTGGCATCCGGCGGTGGGCAAGGTGATTCCGGTGGCGATCCGTCGCTGGCGCAAAAACATCTGGCAGACCATCAAGAGCGGTGAGTGGAAGCGCTTCAAGCAAAGCGTTCGCGTCACCAGATATGACTTGGTGATCGACGCCCAGGGCTTGCTGAAAAGTGCCTGGCTGACCCGTTACGTCAAGGCGCCGGTGGCCGGCCTCGATAAAAGCTCGGCGCGCGAGCCCATCGCTGCGCGCTTTTACGATCGACGTCTGGCCGTTGCCCGTGGGCAGCACGCGGTGGAGCGAGTGCGTCAGTTGTTCGCCATTGCGTTGGGCTATGACTTGCCTAAAGGCCTGGGCGACTACGGACTGAATATCGAGCGCCTGGTGGAGTTGCCGCGCAAGAATCCTTACGTGGTGTTTTTGCACGGCACCACCTGGGACACCAAGCACTGGCCCGAAGCCTACTGGCGCGAGCTGACCGAACGGGTTGGCTACCTTGGCGTCGGGGTGAAGTTGCCCTGGGGCAATGCCCTGGAGAAAGCCCGGGCCGAGCGTATCGCCGCGGGTTTCAAGCACGCCGAAGTGCTGCCAAAACTGAACCTGGCGGGTGTCGGCAAGGTGCTGGCCGGCGCGCAAGCCTGCGTGGCGGTCGACACCGGTCTTGGTCATCTGGCCGCCGCGCTGGATGTGCCGACGTTGTCGCTGTTCGGCCCGACCAACCCGGGCCTGACAGGCGCTTATGGCAAGGTGCAGATTCACATGGCCAGCGACTTCCCTTGTGCGCCGTGCCTGCAAAAGAAATGCACCTATCAACCGACGGCCGAAGATGCCCGTCAATTTGACCTGAAACGCGAGTTGCCATTGTGCTTCACGCGTCTGAATCCCGAGCGTGTCGCCAGCCGACTGAGCACGTTGTTAATGGCTGAGGAGCTGCGCTGATGCAATTGGCATTTGTCCTGTACAAATATTTCCCGTTCGGCGGCTTGCAGCGCGATTTCATGCGAATCGCCCTGGAGTGCCAGAAGCGCGGTCATCAGATTCGCGTCTACACGCTGATCTGGGAGGGTGACGTGCCGCCGGGTTTCGAAGTGCTGGTGGCGCCAGTCAAGGCGTTCTTCAACCATCGCCGCAATGAGAAGCTCAGCGAATGGATGGGAGCGGACCTGGCCAAGCGCCCGGTCGACCGCCTGATCGGCTTCAACAAGATGCCGGGCCTGGACGTCTATTACGCGGCCGACGGCTGCTTCGAAGACAAGGCACAGAACCTGCGCAACTCGCTGTATCGCCGTTGGGGCCGCTATCGCCACTTCGCCGAATACGAGCGGGCGGTGTTCGCCAGGGATGCCAAGACCGAAGTGTTGATGATTTCCGAGGTCCAGCAGCCGCTGTTCATCAAGCATTACGACACGCCGCTGGAGCGTTTCCACCTGCTGCCACCGGGTATCGCCCAGGACCGTCGCCGACCGGCGGATGCCGATGAAATTCGCGCCGGGTTCCGCGCTGAATTCGATCTCAAGGACGACGAACTGCTGCTGGTGCAGATCGGCTCCGGGTTCAAGACCAAGGGCGTGGACCGTAGCCTCAAGGCACTGGCGGCATTGCCTGCCGAGTTGAGGAAACGCACCCGGCTGTTTGTAATTGGCCAGGATGACCCCAAATTATTCCAGATGCAGAGTGCGACATTAGGGCTGGGCGACAACGTCACGTTCCTCAAAGGGCGCAGTGATATCCCGCGTTTCCTGTTGGGTGCCGATCTGTTGATCCACCCGGCGTACAACGAAAATACCGGCACCGTGCTGCTCGAAGCGCTGGTGGCTGGCTTGCCGGTGCTGGTGAGCGCGGTGTGCGGTTATGCCCATTACATCGCCGAGGCCGATGCGGGTCTGGTGCTGGACGAACCGTTCGATCAGGCGCAACTGACGCAGTACCTGACCGGCATGTTGAACGACGCTCAAGCAAGGGCGGCCTGGAGCCGCAATGGTCTGGCCTACGCCGGGACGGCCGACCTCTACAGCATGCCGCAGCACGCGGCCGATGTGATTCTGGCGGAGCACGCTTAAATGAAGTTGATGCTGGCTGAACCGTTCAAGAGCCTCTGGGCCGGACGCGACCCGTTCGCCGAAGTCGAGGGGCTTGAGGGCGAGGTGTACCGCGAGCTGGAAGCGCGCCGGACCTTACGCACGGAAGTCGATGGCAACGGATTTTTCGTGAAAATCCACCGTGGCATCGGCTGGGGCGAAATCTTCAAGAACCTGCTCACCGCCAAGCTTCCAGTATTGGGGGCCGGTCAGGAGTGGCAGGCCATTCAGCGCCTGCAGGAAGTTGGCGTGCCGACCATGACCGCCGTCGCGTATGGCGAGAAGGGCAGCAACCCGGCCGACCAGCACTCGTTCATCGTCACCGAGGAGCTGGCACCCACTGTCAGCCTCGAAGACTTCAGTATCAACTGGATCAAGCAGCCGCCCGAGCCAAAACTCAAGCGCGCGCTGATCGCCGAAGTCGCACGCATGACCGGCATGATGCACCGCGCCGGGGTCAACCACCGCGACTGCTACATCTGCCACTTCCTGCTGCACACCGACAAACCGGTGACCGCGGACGACTTCAAGCTCTCGGTGATCGACCTGCACCGCGCCCAGACCCGCCCGGCGATCACCTCGCGCTGGCGCAACAAGGATCTGGCGGCCCTGTACTTTTCCGCGCTGGACATCGGCCTGACCCGCCGCGACAAGCTGCGTTTCCTCAAAGGCTATTTCCAGCAACCGCTGCGCCAGATCCTGAGTGAAGAGGCCGCTTTGCTGGCATGGCTCGACGGCAAGGCCAACAAGCTCTACGAGCGTAAACAGCGATACGGGGATGCGCTCTGATGTCGGGTTGGAAACTGGAACCGGCCTACAGCGAACTGGCCGATGACTTTGGCAGCCTCGAGGCTGTGTTTGCGCTGCAAGGCGAGCGTTTGACCAGCGATCTGCTTTCGGAGGTCATCCGGGTCGAGCGCAATGGCGTCAACTATTACGTCAAACGGTATGTGGGCGCTGGCAAAGGCTTGCGGCGTTACCTGGGCAAGCCTCGGGTGAAGATGGAGTGGCAGAACCTCAAGCGCTTCGCCAAGTGGGGCATCCCCACGGCCGAAGTGGTGGCCTGGGGGCTGGAACGACGCGGTGTGGCCTACGCTCGCGGCGCGATGATTACCCGGGAGCTGCCGCATACCGAAGACTTGTCGGCACTGGCCGAGCGTCGCGACCCGAAACTTTCGGATCGCGCCTGGGTCGATACCGTCAGTCGTCAGCTGGCCGAATACACCCGGACCATGCACGACCACCGCTTCACCCATAATGACTTGAAGTGGCGCAACCTGCTGATCGACGATGAGGCTCGAGTGTTTTTGATCGATTGCCCCAACGGCGATTTCTGGCGCGGTTTCTGGCTCAAGTACCGTATTACCAAGGATCTGGCGTGCCTGGACAAGGTCGCCAAGTATCAACTGTCGGCAACCCAGCGCCTGCGCTTTTACCTGCAATACCGCAATCGGACCCGGCTCAACGCTGCGGACAAAAAACGTATCCGGCACGTGGTGAGATTTTTCGAGGGGCGTGAATGACTGATTTTCTGGCCGCTGATGACCGTGCGCTGCTTGAACGCCACGGCCTCGGCACATTCGATGCCCTCTGGGCCAAACAACTCGACGCGGTGGATGAGCCCAACACCGGTCGGGGCGGTTGGAGCAGTGTGTTTCGGCTGGACCTGGAAGGTCATGGTTTCTACCTCAAGCGTCAAAGCAACTACCTGACCCGCACGTTACGCGCACCGTTCGGCGAGCCGAGCTTCGCTCGCGAGTTTCGCAACATCTCCCGTTACCAGAAGCTGGGGGTTCCGGCGCTGGAAGCGGTGTTCTACGGTGAGCGCAAGGTCGATGGTGAAGTTCGGGCGGTCCTGTTGACCCGCGCCCTGGATGGTTGGGACGACCTCGAATCGCTGTTGCAGCGCTGGGATGAACTGAGCCCTGAGCAACACTCGGAAATCCTCAAGGCCAGTGGCGAACTGGCCAGGCGGCTGCACGCGGCACGCCAGGTGCACGGATGCTTCTATCCCAAGCATATTTTCATGCGCGCCACCGGCAACGGCTATCAGGCTCAATTGATCGATCTGGAAAAGACCCGACCACTGCTGTACGGGCAGCGTGACCGAATCAAGGACCTGGAACCGCTGGCGCGCCGCGCGCCCGAGTGGGGAGAGTCGCAACTGCGGCAATTGCTGGCCGCCTATCTGGATCAACCACAGGACAGCTCGTTGATCGACAGCTGGCTGGGGCGTTTGACTACGCGGCGCAGCCAAAAGGGACCACGCTGATGCGTTTATCCGAGTTGAAGTCCGCCGGCCGCACCCCGGCGTTGCCATTGAGCGTTTCGCTGGCTGATGCCGCCGGCCCCGCTGAGCTACAACTGCTGAGCCTGTTGCGGGTGTTGCCGGGGCAGCGTTATGTCGGTGCCGGTGTCTGGCGTGGCCGACCGGTGTTGGCAAAGTTGCTGGTAGGCAGCAAGGCTGCGCGGCACTTCCAGCGTGAGCTGGACGGCGTGCGCTTGCTTGCCGCTCAAGGATTGACCACGCCGCAGCTGTTGGCCGATGGCCTGAAAGAGGGTGAGGGTGGTTGGCTGCTGTTCGAGTTTCTGGAAGGCGCCGAAAGCCTGGGTGATACCTGGAAGCAGGTTGAGCAGCAGCCCGTGCTGTCCGATGGGCAAGGAGCGGTGCTGGCCGAGGCGTTAGGTGCCATCGGTCAAATGCACCGCAAAGGACTGTGGCAGGAAGACCTGCACCTGGACAACCTGCTCCGTCAGCGTGGTCGTCTGTACTTGATCGACGGCGCCGGGATTTGCTCCGAAACGCCGGGGCAGCCGCTGTCACGGCAGAAGGTCCTGGAAAACCTCGGGGTGTTCTTCGCCCAGTTGCCGAAGTCGATTGAACCCTTCATTGAAGAGTTGCTGGTGTATTACCTGCTGAGCAACGGCGAGCACGCCTTGCCCATGGAGGCGCTCCAGAAGCAGATCGACAAGGTCCGCAGTTGGCGCCTCAAAGACTTCCTGATCAAGGTCGGCCGCGAGTGCACGCTGTTCAGCGTCCAGCGCGGGGCCTTCGGCTTGCGGGCGATTCGCCGCGAGGAAGAGTCGTCGATGGTGCCGGTGCTGGAACAGGCCGATACCCTGCTCGATCAGGGGCATCTGTACAAGACCGGGGGCGCGGCGAGCGTCGGTAAGGTCGAGGTGGATGGCCGCACGCTGGTGATCAAGCGTTACAACATCAAGGGCTTTGCCCACTGGCTCAAGCGCTTCTGGCGCCCGAGCCGGGCCTGGCATTCATGGCGCGAAGGCAATCGCCTGGTGTTCCTCGGGATTGCCACGCCCAAGCCGCTGGCGTTGCTGGAAAAGCGTTTTCTGTGGCTGCGCAGCCGGGCGTACCTGATCACCGAGCATCTGTCGGGGCCGGACATCATCGAACGTTTTGCGCCGCATGTTGAAAGCGGTGATGCACCGGAAGTCGAGTTGGCGGCGCTGGATCATCTGTTTGCCGAGCTGATTCGCGAACGCATCAGCCATGGCGACTTCAAGGGCCATAACCTGTTCTGGCAGCAGGATCGCTGGGCGTTGATCGATCTCGATTCGATGTGCCAGCACAGCTCCCTTGGCAGTTTCGCCCCGGCGTATGCAAGGGATCGCGCGCGGTTCATGCGCAATTGGCCTGAAGGTAGCGCCCTTTACCAGGTGATTGATCAGCGTTTGCCCAAAGATATCTCCAGTGCTGGCTGAATCAGGACCTTCGGTCCTATCGCGGGCAAGCCCGCTCCCACAGGCTTTGTGCTCACCAACAATCCCTGTGGGAGCGGGCTTGCCCGCGATGAGGCCGGAACTGCCAACCGAGAAAGCAGACAAGTTCTTGTGAACCGTCCTACGCGATCTTGGGAAGTCATGAACTGTGGCCCAAATCGCCCCGATGCTAGTTTGCCTGACGTTCTCGGAGGGCAGGCTGTGACAATCAAAATGGCAGTTTCATCAGGTGTTTTATCAGTGTCGCTAATGGGCTGCGGGACTGCCGCAACGGTCCTGCAGGATGAAGCCGAAGCAGCGCAGGGGCTGCGCAGGCAAAAGACCTATTGCCAGTCCATCCCCCGTGTCTACAGCGGCCTGGCTTACGACTTCTGTGTATTGAATGCGCCGCCAGACCCTACGGGTTTTCTTGTACCACTCATATTGGTGGACTTGGCCGTGTCTGGCGCGCTGGACACCGTTGTCTTGCCGTACACGATTTACCGGCAAAGCGTGGACGGCAATATTTCCATCTATTGGCGACCTGCGCGCGGATAAAAATGCCGCGAGGTCCCTGTCGCAGTTGCTGGCCGCTTGCGGCTAGAGGCTTGCCGCTGCTTTTAAGCTATAATCCCGCCCTTTAGCTGTCTCTCGCCCCTTGCGAGGGCACATTAATTTTTGAGGCGCTTGCGCCTGCATGCAGACTAAAGAGGCTAGACCCCTGTGGCATTGACGATTCTTGGCCTGTCCGGCGCCCTTAGCCATGATCCTTCCGCAGCCCTGTACATCGACGGCAAGCTGGTCGCGGCGGCTGAAGAGGAACGCTTCGTACGCGATAAACATGCAAAGAACCGCATGCCCTACGAATCGGCGAAGTTCTGCCTGGAACAGGCTGGCATCAAGCCGTCCGACGTTGACGTGGTAGCGATTCCATTCGCTCCGATCAGCCTGTTCGGCAAGGCCCGCTGGCAGTACGCCAAGCGTTACTGGTATGCCCCGGACCGCGCCCTCGACGCGATCCTGATGGGCAACCGTCGCTACAAGCGCTATCGCAACAAGATCGTCTGGTGCCTGGAGCAACTGGGTTTTGATCCGAAGAAGATCAAGATCGAGCCGGTCGAGCACCACCTGGCCCACGCCTCCAGCGCTTATCACTGCTCCGGTTTCAAAGAGAAAACCGCGATCCTGGGCATCGACGGCAAGGGCGAGTACGCCACGACCTTCTTCGGTTATGGCGAAAACGGCAAGATCCACAAGATCAAGGAATTCTTCGATCCGGACTCCCTCGGCGGCCTGTACGGCGCGATCACCGAGTTCCTCGGATTCGATATGCTCGACGGTGAGTTCAAGGTCATGGGCATGGCGCCGTATGGCGATGCCAGCAAATACGACTTCTCGCGCCTGGCTTCGTTCGAAAACGGCGAACTGGTGATCAACACCGACTACGCCAACGTCATCGGCTTGCGTCGCTACAAAGAGAAGGGCAAAGGTTACTACTTCTCGCCGAAGCTGATCGAGTGGCTGGGTCCCAAGCGTGAAGGCGATATCGCCGACGAGCCGTACATCCACTACGCCGCCAGCATTCAAGCGCTGTTCGAAAAAATTGCGCTGCAGATGATCGACTACTACCTGGGCGACGTGCTCAAGCAAACCGGCAAACTGGCCTACGCCGGTGGCTGTGCGTTGAACGTCAAGCTCAACCAGAAAATCATCGCTCGCGACGACGTCAAGGAACTGTTTGTACAGCCTGCCTCCGGCGATGCCGGTACCGCGGTGGGCGCGGCAGCCTATGTGTCCCACGCCCGTGGCGTACCGGTCGAGAAGATGGAGCACGTCTACCTCGGCCCGTCGTACAGCAACGAAGACGTGATCGCCGCGTGCGCCCGTCACGCCGACAAGCCGACGTGGCGCAAGCTCGACAACATGCCGGAGCAGATCGCCAAGATCATGGTCGATGGCAACCCGGTGGCGTGGTTCCAGGGCCGCATGGAGTTTGGTCCGCGTGCACTGGGTGGTCGCTCGATTATCGGTTGCCCGAGCGTGGCCGGTGTGGCCGACCGAATCAATCACCAGATCAAGTTCCGCGAGCGCTGGAGGCCTTTCTGCCCGTCGATGCTCGACACTGTCGCTCCACAGATGATCAAGATCGATCACCCGGCTCCGTTCATGACCTTCACCTTCGAAGTGGCTGAAGAGTGGAAAACCCGCGTGCCGGAAGTCGTCCACGAAGACGGCACCTCCCGCGCCCAGGTGCTCAAGCGCGAATACAACCCGCGCTACTACGACATGATGAAAGCGCTGGAAGTGCTCACCGGCAACGGCGTGTCGCTCAACACCTCGCTCAACCGTCGCGGCGAACCGATGATCTGCTCGCCGACCGACGCCCTGAACATGTTCTTCGGTTCGGATCTACAGTATCTGATCATGGAAGACATCCTGGTGGTCAAAGAGGGCGCGAACGCCTATGACACGTTCGGCTGAACGCCATGTGCTGCAGTTCTGCCACGGCTATGACGGGCCGTTTCTGGACTGCGCACGGCAGTACGCCAGCCTGTTCGCTGGGACCGGTTATCGAGTGACCACGGTGTTTCTCACCGGGGTTGCCGATGCTGAAGTCGCCGCGCAATGCGCCAGCGATGAAGTGCTGTTCATGGAGTACAGCTCCAAAGCCATTCGCGGCCTGAAGCTGGGAGCCATCGGCGATCTGCGCAAGATCGCCGCGTCGCGCAACTTCAGTTTCTGCATCGCTCATCGCTTCAAGCCTATCTACATCGCCTTGCTCGGTACGTCGTTGCCGGTCATTGGCGTGCACCACGGGTTTGAAGACTACCAGCGCGGCAGCCGTAAACTGTTCGCGCATATATTCCGCAAGCGTTTGAGTTTGCTTGGCGTGTCCGACGCGGTGCGCGACGACATGCGCAATTGCCTGCCGAAGTGGCCGGCTTCGCGAATTCAGACCTTGTACAACCGTATCGACGTGGATGCCTTGCAAGCCACGCAGGTGTCGGCTCGCGAGGCCCGGGAAACCCTCGGGCTGGCGGCGGATGCCTGGATCGTCGGCAACGTCGGGCGGCTGCATCCGGACAAGGACCAGGCCACGCTGTTGCACGGTTTTGCCGAGGCGTTGCCGGGGTTGCCGGCCAACAGTCAGCTGGTGATTCTCGGTAAGGGGCGTCTGGAGGAGGACCTCAAGGACCAGGCCCGGGAACTGGGTATCGGTGACCGGGTTCTGTTCCTCGGTCAGGTGCCGGATGCGCGTAACTACTTCCGGGCCTTCGATGTGTTTGCCCTGAGCTCTGATCACGAACCGTTCGGCATGGTGCTGCTGGAGGCCATGGCCGCTGGTGTACCTTTGCTCGCAACGGCGTGCGGCGGAGCGAAAGAAGTGGTCGAAGGCGTGGGCATCCTGTTCCCGTTGGGCGATGCCGGGCGTCTGGCCCAAGGGCTGCAACATCTGGCTGGCATGGATGATCAGCAACGCCGACAGTGTGCCGAGTTAATGCTCGAGCGCTTGCGCGAACGCTTCTCCGATCGCGCGGTGCGCGATGCTTTCTGGCATTTGCCGCACGTTACCGAACTGGCACAGAGGGGCTGATGCTCAACCGATTTCAAGGCTGGCGCGAGCGTGGCTGGGCGGTAGTCGACGCCTCGACTTACGCCGAAACCTGGCAGCGTTATGGCGGCAGTGTCGCGACTCATCCCATGGTGGTCGAGCGGCTGGCGCAATTGGCGGATATTCCGGTGCGTTACCTGGCCTGGGTCCAGGGTGACGAGGTCAAGGCGGCGATCCCGACCTGGGGGCGCGACCTGGCCTTGTCCAAGGACGTGCTCAAGCGTCGCGGCAAAAAAGGTCTGTTCGACCTGGGCAACGCCGAGATCATCCTGCCCGCCGCTGCCGATACCCAAGCGCCTTTGCGCCATCGCGCGCGGTATCTGTCGGCGCTGAACGAAGGTCGTTTCACTGGCATCAAGTTGCAAGCCGAACAACTGGCCATGGCCCGCACACCCGAAGAACTGTCGAAAAAATTTCGCTATAACCAGCGCCGCGAATTGCGCTTGCTGGAAGAGGCCGGTGGCGTGGTGCGGCCGGTGTCCGAATTTTCCAGCACTGAACTGGCGGCGATTTATTGCGACCTGTTCCAGCGCCGCTGGGGCTTCCCGGCGACGGGTGCCGAGCGCATGACCGAGGTCGTCGAGTTGCTGCGCGAGTTGCTGATCGGCTCGGTGATTTTCCTCAACGATGCGCCGATTGCGATACAACTGGTGTACCGCGTCGAGACCCCGCAGTGGATCAGTGTCGAGTACATCAACGGCGGAGTCGATCCCGAGACTCGCGAGTTCAGCCCTGGCAGTGTGCTGAGTTTTCTCAATACGCAAAGCGCCTGGGAGCATGCCCGGGCACAGGACAAACCGTTGCGCTTTTCCTTCGGTCGCGCCGATCGTGAGTACAAGGATCGCTGGTGCAACCCCGTGCCGGTCTTCACCGTATGAGCCAAGCCATGAGCCGCAAACAGCAACTGCTCAAGCGCCACCGGCGCAATAAACGTATCGGCCTGTTGATTGCGCTGGTGCTGTTGATCGTCGTAGGTGTGCTGGTGGCCTGGTGGTTGCCGCTGGTGCTGGCGGTTCTTGGCTGGATTGCCCACGAAGCCTGGTTTGCCGACCATCTGTTCTACTCAGCGAAAGACGATTACCAGTACAGCTTCCCCCCGTATACGCCACAGCCCAAGGTGCACCTGAGCGGTGAACACTTGCGGCTGGACGAGGGCGTGATGCTGGTCGACGACGCGACGCTGGTGTTGGCCCTGCGGGTAAAAAGCACCTGGCTGGGGCGTTTTATCGATCCGGTGGTGGAGTTGGCGGGTGGCGAAAACCCTGATCGACAAACCTTCGAGCGGGGCGTGAACGGCCTGCGTTACCTCAATCTCAGTGGTCAGGCTCAGGCGCTGTCGCGCGGTGACCTGCGCTTGCGCGGGCGCTTCTGTCGCGTGTTTGGTGAGCCCGTGCTGTGGGCGTTCGAGCACTCGGATTACCGGCATCAGCGGGTGATGGTCATCGCCCCCCACGCCGATGACGCCGAACTGGCGGCCTACGGTTTGTACAGCCAGGCCGACGAAACCTGGATCGTCACGCTGACCGCCGGTGAAATCGAAGCCGAGCACTATCGGCAGATGGGCCTGAACAAGGTCGATGCGGCCCGCTTGAAAGGCCGCCTGCGCACCTGGGACAGTATCGCCGTGCCACGTTGGGCCGGAGTGCCCGAGGCTCACTGCGTACAACTGGGTTACTTCTGTCTGCAATTGGCGAGCATGCAGGCCGCGCCTGCCGTAGCGGCGGGATCGCGGGAAGCGGATATGAGTGATACCCGTCTGTTCCGCCGGTTGAATCCTTTCGTGCTGCCCGGCGATGTCGATGGCGCGCCGACCTGGAACAACCTGCTGGCGGATCTGCGAGAGTTGCTGCTGCGGGCCCGGCCCGAGGTCATCGTCCTGCCGCATCCGACCCTGGATCCGCATCCCGATCATATCTGCGCCCAGGCGGCAGTCCTCGAAGCCTTGCAAGGCCTGGACTGGCAACCGACCACGCTGCTGGGCTATGCCAACCACCTGCACGACAACGACCGCTGGCCGATGGGCGATACCGGTGACGGCATCGCCTTGCCGCCTGCCTTCGATCCGTCCCAACCGATGCAACCTTATTGCCTGCCCTTGCCGCTGGAGCAGCAGCGAGACAAAGCCATGGCGTTGGGCATGATGCACGACCTGCAACCGGCGATGCCGTTCAAGCGTCGCTTGCGTCGGTTGATCCAACGGTTGTTGGCCGGCCGCTTGCCGCCAACCTATGGCCAGAACGAATTCTTTCGCAAGGCAGTCCGGCGCCACGAGCTTTTGTGGTCCCTCAAGCACACACCAGGCAATGTTTCTCAGCGGGGAGAGTTATGAGTCAGCGGTCAAAGGTCCTGCAACTGCAGCCTGACTACAACGTCAAAGCCCATGATTTCGCCGACCTCGCGGAGCAAATCGTCAAGGCCCTGCCCAGTGAACGCTATGAAGTGACCGCCGCATTTTTGCGCGGCAAACCCGGGCCGGGTGAAGCGGTGAGCCGGGCCGACCGTTCGGTGTACTTCGAGTTTTCCGACAAGTCCCTCAAGGGCATGCGCCTGCGGGCCATGTGGCAGCTGTACAAGTTCTGCCGCCGGGAAAAATTCGATGTGGTGATCTGCAATCGCTTCAAGCCGGTCAACATGATGCTGGCACTCAACCGCTGGCTGAAAGTGCCTTTGTGCATCGGTATTTCCCACGGCTTTGGCGAGTACGACCGTTTTTACCGGCGCCGCCAGACCCAGCGCCTGATTGATCGTCACTGGCGCTTCGTCGGCGTGTCGCCTGCGGTGAAACAGTATCTGCTGGACTGTGACTGCGGCTTCACTGACCAGAATACCTACGCCATCACCAATGCCATCGACATCGAGCAAGCCGAAGGCCTGCAACACAGTCGTGAAAAAGCCCGTGAAATGTTGGGCATCGATCCGTCTGTGCGGCTGATCGGTGCGTTGGGGCGACTGGTGCCGGTCAAGGGCCATATCTATTTGCTGCAGGCCTTCGCGGCACTCAAGGACAAATACCCGAATACCCAACTGGCGATCATCGGAGCCGGCCGTGAAGAGTCGCGCCTGGCTGCGGAAATCGACCGCCTCGGCCTCAGCGGTCGCGCCCATTTGCTGGGGTTCAAGGAAATTGCCCTGCAGTACATTCGCGCTTTCGATATCTGGACCATGCCCTCCCTGGCCGAAGGACTCGGGTTGGCGCTGCTTGAAGGCATGAGCGGGCATTTGCCAGTGATCGCCTCGAACGTGCCGGCCATGCTGCCGCTCATCGAGGGTGCCGGTGGCCTGGCGATTACACCGAAGGATGTGCCGACGCTGCAGGCGGCGCTGGACACTTACCTCGGGCTGACGGATGACGAGCTCAAGGCCAAGGGCGAGCAGGCTTTCCGTTATCTGCAGCAACACCATGACATCGAGGAGTTCCGTCGCGAATACCTCAATCTGATCGACTCCGGCCTGGAACAGGCCCGCAAGGAACAGCCATGAACGACGCGCAACCCATCGTCACGGTCATCATCGCGTCGTATAACCATGCCCCTTACATCGAGGAAAGCATTCTCAGCGTCCTCAACCAGACCTATCGGAACATCGAGTTGCTGGTGGTCGACGATGGCTCGAAAGATGACAGCGTCGAGCGGATCAAGGCGCTGCAGGCAATCCATGGTTTCGATTTCCGGGTGCAGGAAAACCAGGGGCTGACCAACACCCTCAATGGTGCGATTGCCCGGGCCAAGGGCAGCCTGATCGTGCCGTTCGGTTCGGATGACATCATGTTGCCGGAGCGAATCGCCACCCAGGTCGCCCATATGGACGGCAAGCCCGAGGTCGGCATTTGCGCCGGTAACATCGAGTTGATCGATGCCGACGGCAATCTCTACCCCGAGAAGCGCCAACGCCGGGATGTACCGTTCCGTCGCCTGGACTTCGACGACATGTTCCTGGAGCGCAAGCCCTATCCTCCGGCTCCCACCCTGATGATCCGTCGCGAAGCGCTGGAGAAGGTGGGCGGTTTCGACCCGACCATTCGCCTGGAAGACTTGCTGATTGAACTGAAGGTGACCCATGCCGGTTACTTTATCGATGGTCTGAATGTGTTGATGGCGCGCTATCGCAAGCACGCCACCAACTCCTACAAGAACCACCGCTTCATGATTGACAGCATCCTGCGCACCTACGCGCTCTTCAGCGATCACCCGCTGTATGACGAGGTGCGCTACAAATTTCTCAACTCCATGTTCCTCAAGACCGCCAACCGTGATCGCAAGCTGGCGCGGGAGTTGCTGGCGCAGATTCCGTTCAAGGCCTGGAACAAGAAAACCTGGCGTGGGCTGGGGCGGATGTATTTCTCGCGGCTGGAGAAAGACTGAGCCAAAGGCGGGATTCAAGGGGGGGAGGCGGGGCATTGTCCTCGATGACATGCCCCGGTGGTTGCTTAACGTTGTTGAGCCGACTCCTCCGAAAGTTCTTTCCTCAGCTTCCTGTTCTGGCGCAACCAGTGCAGGGTTTTCTTGCCGGCATTGATACCGGGCTTTTCGATGTACAGGTAACTCAGGCTGCTGATGATGATCAGCAGGCAACTGCACACAGCCAGCAACGGCAGGAAGACCCAGGCTTGCCGGGCGTCGAGATGCAATACCGGCGGCAGTCGCTGCACCAGTACCCAGAGCACGAAACCGTGCAGCAAATACGTGCTGTAGCTGATTTCCCCCAGCCAGCGAATGCTGCGTGGTCTCAGGGCACCGAACAAGGTGTTGCCGGACGCCACGATCACAAAGAACAGTGAAAGCAGCAGCAGCGCTCCCAGGTTGAAAGCCCGGTTGAACACCGTAAAGGCGATCGCCAATGCGAGCAGGGCGATGATGCCCGCTAGCGGAGACAGGCTCCAGGCGACCCATTGTGGGCGGCGAACCCAGTACGCTGCAGCGATGCCGCCGAGGAAACTGGCCAGGAAGTGCTTCTTCAGCGAGTGTTCCCAGCCGACCACCTCGTACAGGGCATAGATGCCGATAAGGCACAGCACTGTCTGCATCCAGCCGCCGCGATAAATGAACAGCATGGCGGCCAGTGGCAGGGCCAGGTAGAAAAACAACTCGTACCCCAGCGTCCAGGTGACGTTGGATATCAGCATGCCGGTCTGGTGGTACTGGTTGACGTCTGGCCGGTCGAATATCAGCCAGGCCAGGGTCTGGCCAATGAGCTGGGTGCCGGAGTCCTTGAGTTCCCAGTCCTGCAAATAGAACACACAGACAAACACGGTCAACATCAGCGGCAGGTAGAGCGGGTAGAGGCGAAACAGCCGAGATACCGCAAATGCCAGCCAGTCGTGTTGCCGCCCATGGGTCAGCAAGCGGTCCCAGAACAGAAAGCTGGTGATCATGAAAAAGAGGGCGACGCTACCCTGGCCGAGCTGCGAGTAGAAGTTGCTCGGCGGAAAATCGATCACGCCGGTTTGCAGAAAGATCCAGGTAATGATCGAGTGGTGCACGAACACGCCGAAGGCCAGATACCCGCGTAAGCCGTCGATGCCGGCAAAGCGGCTTTCGCCGCGATGCTCCAGCTGTCGGGTGAATCTCGGCACGCTGCGCAACAGTAGCGCAGCAGTCGCGATGGCGAGCAGGTAGGCCGTCATCGCGATAAGCGGGTTGGTTTCTATCATCGGTGAGCCTGGGCAGGAGGACTCCCGGCCAGCACGTGCCTGTGCAAATTATCTACGTCGGATTGCGAAGCCACTGCAGCGTATCCCTGCAGCAGCGCTTCGAAGTGATCCTCGAACAGCCAGTGCCAATCTGATGCGTAGCGCTGCATGTGGCGCAGATTGCGCCGACGCAGCGAAGGGCTCAACGATGAAGGGTAAATCCGCAGGTCGGCCAGGTCGATCAGGCCGAACTCGCCGTCCTCCAGCACCAGCACATTACCCAGGTGCAGGGAGCGGAAGTAGACCCCTTGCTGATGCAGTTGGGCCATGAATTTGCCGAAGCGCTCCACCAGTGCCTGGCGCACCGCCGGGGCGGTGATGCCTTGCAGGATCTGGCGCAGCGTGTTGCCCGGCAAGGGAGAGTAGTGCACAGCGTTGCTGCCGTCTTCGAACCGGTAAAGGTCGAGGATGTGCGGTGTCGGGATGCCCATGTTGCGCAGTTGCACACTGTTGACGGCAAATCGATCGGAGTAGGGCGTGAAACTGCCCGAGGTGTACCAGCGGCGACGGCGGAACAGCTTGAGAAAGCTGCCATCGGTCAGGCGCAGGACTTTGGGGCCCAAACCATCTTCTTCGATGACCCGGGCATCGGCCGTCAGTTGTTGCAGTGCGCTTGGTGTCGCGGTCTTGATCGGCGTGTCCAGCAGGCGCCTGGCCCGTTGATTGATGCTCAATGCAGCAATCAGCGCCAACGGGATCCACAGCAGGAACCAGTGCTCCTTGGGGCGAGAGATAATTCCGCCACCTTCGGTCAGGCCCGCACCGATACCGAAGGCCAGCCAGGCTGAGGCAATGACAAACAGCGGTTGCACGCGATGGCGCCAGCTACTGATGAAGCTCCACGCGAGGAAGAACAGCCATGGCAGCAGACCGATAATGCCGACGTAGTAGAGCACGCCCAGGGCAAAGCTATGGGGCTCCTGAAGGGGGTAGCCGACGCCTGGGTCCAGGGTCAGTTCGGCGTTGTAGCCGTGCCCGATCCACGGATGATCAGTGATCCTGTCCATGGCCAATTGCCAGAGCTCGATACGAAAGGAGCTGCCTCTTTCGAGGATCTTGTCCGCAAACAACGCGAAAGTCGCCGTGCCGGTGATGAACATGGAGCCAAGCATGAAGACCGAGCGTCGATTCCAGCAGATGTAGCACAGCCACAGCGCGGCCAGCGTCAGTGCAACCAGTGGGGTCCTGGAGCCGGTGGCCAGGACGGCGGCGAACATGATCGCCATCGCCGGTATGCTTAACCAAAGTACCTGGTGTCGCTTGCAGGTCATGCTCAGGCTCAGCCAGTAAGTACAGAAAAAGCCGAAAGCGTGGGAGCTGAGCAGTGGATTGTCGAACGCGCCGACACCGATCAGGCGCATTTCCGGTTGGTAGATCTGGCCGAACCTGTACAGGTTATAGACAGAGGCAATCAGCGCCACCGTTGCGGCGCAGAACAGCAGGGGCTGAATGATTTCGCTGCGATAGCGCACCAGCAGGTAGCAGCCAACGAACAGCATCAGGGTATGCAATGGCGGTTTGAACTCACCAAAGTCGATGTCGCCGCCCAGTCCCCAGCGCAGACTGAGTAGTGCCCACGCCACAAACAGCAGGACTGCAATGACGATCGGTTCGTGCAGCAGTTCTTTGCTGAGCCGCGGACGCAGGCACAGCGCAATCAGTGCCGGAATGCTGAACAGGCCATAGTAAAGCTTGTGATGCACACTGCGCCCAGGCAGGAAAAACAGCGCACAAAGCAGTAATAAATAACCGAGCGGAAGGATCCACAAGCAAATGAAATCGAAGATTCTATTGGACGTGCTGTTCAAAGCGTTTGATTGCATGCTGAGTAACTTATTCCTGAATTGAGCGAGCGTACCAAGGCAGGGACATCTGGTGGGTATTTGACGCGCCACAATACACAGACTGTATGCGATTGCCAGAACCCTGGGGAAGCTGTGCTAAAGTCAGCGTCCTTTTTATCGACATTCGCGTGATATGACCGACTCCAGTCTCAGTGCAAGCCCATCGAGCTTGAAAATCTACTTCCGTCTGCTCGGCTATGTCCGGCCGTACATCAGCCTGTTCCTGATCAGCATCGTCGGTTTTCTGATTTTCGCTTCGACGCAGCCAATGCTGGGCTACATCCTCAAGTACTTCGTCGACGGTCTGTCCAACCCTGAAGCGGCGCTGTTTCCAACCGTGCCCTACCTGCGGGATCTGCAACTGCTGCAGGCGGTGCCGTTGTTGATCATCCTGATCGCTGCGTGGCAGGGATTGGGGTCGTACCTGGGCAACTACTTCCTGGCCAAGGTTTCCCTGGGCCTGGTCCATGACTTGCGGGTGCAGTTGTTCAACAACCTGCTGGTGTTGCCAAACCGGTATTTCGACAAGCATAACTCGGGGCACCTGATTTCACGTATCACCTTCAACGTGACCATGGTCACGGGGGCGGCAACGGATGCGATCAAGGTCGTAATTCGTGAAGGCATGACGGTGATCTTCCTGTTTGCCTCGCTGTTGTTCATGAACTGGCGCCTGACGCTGGTCATGGTCGCCATCCTGCCGCTGATCGCCATCATGGTGCGCACCGCCAGCAAGAAATTCCGCAAGCAGAGCAAGAAAATCCAGCTGGCCATGGGAGACGTGACGCATGTGGCGTCCGAAACCATCCAGGGTTATCGCGTGGTGCGCAGCTTCGGCGGTGAAGCCTATGAAGAGAAACGCTTCTTCGACGCCAGCCAGGGCAACACTGACAAGCAATTGCGCATGACCCGCACCGGCGCCATCTACACGCCGCTGCTGCAATTGGTGATCTACACCGCCATGGCCGTGCTGATGTTCCTGGTGCTGTTCCTGCGTGGCGATGCGTCAGCCGGCGACATGGTGGCCTACATCACCTTGGCCGGCCTGCTACCCAAGCCGATTCGCCAGCTGTCCGAAGTCAGCTCGACCATCCAGAAGGGGGTGGCCGGTGCCGAAAGTATCTTCGAGCAACTGGATGTCGAACCTGAAGTCGATACCGGCACCGTCGAGCGTGACGTCGTCAGCGGTCGCCTGGACGTGCGCAACCTCAGCTTTACCTACCCTGACACCGAGCGTCAGGTGCTCAATGACATCAGTTTCTCGGTCGAGCCCGGGCAAATGGTGGCGCTGGTGGGACGTTCGGGCAGCGGCAAGTCGACCCTGGCCAACCTGATTCCGCGTTTCTATCACCACGACAAGGGTGAAATCCTCATCGATGGCGTCGAAGTGGAACAGTACAAGCTATTGAACCTGCGTCGGCATATCGCCCAGGTGACCCAGCACGTGACCCTGTTCAGCGACACCGTGGCCAACAACATCGCTTATGGCGACCTGGCCGGTGCACCCCGTGAAGACATTGAAAAGGCGGCCAAGGATGCCTACGCAATGGACTTCATTGCTCAGTTGCCTGAAGGCCTGGACACCCAGGTCGGGGAAAACGGCGTGCTGCTTTCCGGTGGCCAGCGTCAGCGCCTGGCGATTGCCCGGGCGCTGTTGAAGAATGCTCCCCTGCTGATTCTCGACGAGGCGACTTCGGCACTCGATACCGAGTCCGAGCGGCATATTCAGGCAGCCCTGGATCAGGTCATGAAAGGTCGCACCACGCTGGTGATCGCTCACCGCCTGTCGACCATCGAGAAGGCCGACCTGATCCTGGTCATGGATCAGGGGAAAATCGTCGAGCGCGGCACCCATGATCAACTGCTGGCGCAAAACGGCTACTACTCGCGCCTCAACGCGATGGGCCTCGACGCCCCGGCCGAAGACATCGCCTGACCCCGAAAGGGCGAGCCTGGCTCGTCCTTTCGCGCGGGTGTCTGCATGTTGCAACGTTATCTCTGGAAATTGTTGCCCAAGCTACGAGATGCCTGGTTATGAATGAAGCCGATGCGTGTCGTCGCCTGGCGGGTTTTCGCTCAAAAAATGAGCAATAAATCCCGGCGAATCATCCGGTTGCAGCCACCGCACAAGCCGACACCAACCCTGTGTTAATATCGCGCCCCTGTTCATTCTGTATGTGGGTTGCACCATGAAGTTGTCCATGCCGCGATTCGATCAAGCCCCCGTCTTGGTGGTCGGCGATGTCATGCTCGACCGTTATTGGCATGGTGGTACCTCACGGATTTCTCCTGAGGCGCCGGTGCCGGTGGTCAAGGTAGATCACATCGAAGACCGCCCGGGCGGTGCTGCCAACGTTGCCTTGAACATTGCCGCCCTGGGGGCTCCGGCTTCGTTGGTCGGTGTCACCGGCGACGATGAAGCCGCCAACAGCCTGGTCAACAGCCTCAAGGGCGCCGGCGTGCGGGCCATCTTCCAGCGCATTGCGCACCAGCCGACCATCGTCAAGCTGCGGGTCATGAGCCGTCACCAGCAATTGCTGCGTATCGACTTCGAAGAGCCCTTCGCCACTGACGCGCTGGCGCTGGCTGTGCAGGTCGATGAGTTGCTCGAAGGCATCAAGGTGCTGGTGCTGTCCGACTACGGCAAAGGCGCGCTGAAAAACCATCAGGCGCTGATCCAGGCTGCCCGTGCCCGTGGCATTCCGGTGCTGGCCGATCCCAAGGGCAAGGATTTCTCGATCTACCGCGGTGCGAGCCTGATCACACCGAATCTCAACGAATTCGAAACCATCGTCGGTGGTTGCGCCGATGAGCACGAATTGGTGAGCAAGGGCGCGCAGCTGATGCACGACCTGGACCTCGGTGCCTTGCTGGTGACACGTGGCGAGCACGGCATGACCTTGTTGCGTCCGGATCACCCGGCGCTGCACTTGCCGGCTCGTGCCCGTGAAGTGTTCGACGTGACCGGTGCTGGCGATACGGTGATTTCCACCCTGGCGGCCGCGATTGCCGCTGGCGAAGAGCTGCCTCACGCGGTGGCTCTGGCCAATCTGGCGGCCGGTATCGTGGTCGGCAAACTCGGTACGGCGGCCATCAGTGCGCCGGAATTGCGTCGTGCGATCCAGCGCGAGGAAGGTTCCGAGCGCGGTGTGCTGGGTCTTGAGCAACTGTTGCTGGCGGTCGACGATGCCCGCGCGCACAAAGAGCGGATCGTGTTCACCAACGGTTGCTTCGATATCCTGCACGCCGGTCATGTGACCTACCTCGAACAGGCGCGGGCCCAGGGCGATCGTTTGATCGTTGCGGTAAACGACGATGCATCGGTCAGCCGCCTGAAAGGGCCAGGCCGTCCGATCAACAGTGTCGACCGGCGCATGGCGGTGCTGGCCGGTCTGGGGGCGGTGGACTGGGTCATCAGTTTCCCGGAAGGCACTCCGGAAAACCTGCTGAGCGCGGTCAAGCCGGATGTGCTGGTCAAGGGTGGTGACTACGGGGTCGACCAGGTGGTCGGCGCGGACATCGTGACGGCCTACGGTGGCACCGTGAAAGTGCTGGGGCTGGTGGAAAACAGCTCGACCACCGCGATTGTCGAGAAGATCCGCAAGTCGTAGGAGCTGGCGTAGCCTGCGATCTTTTCCGGTAGCCTGGGGATCGTAAAATCAAAAGATCGCAGCCTGCGGCAGCTCCTACATGGAGTACGCAGGCTGCGATCTTTTGCGTTTAAGTGCTTACTTTTTTACGCGGCACGATTTTCTTCAGCAGCAACTTGGCCTTCCCACGTAACCGCGCCAACCCCGAATCCTTCCCCGGAGGGGTCAACCCCTGCTGTCTCACCCAGTCCTTCCAGCGAATCCGCTCATCGCGCACCAACCAGCCTTCCTGTCGGGCAAAACTCTCGGCCAGGTACAGGCCGCGCGTGCTGGCCGGGTACAGTTGATCCTTTTTCAGGGTATACAGCTCAGCCATCGGATGGCCGTCCTGCAAAGGCATCAAGTACAGATCGGGACGCTTGCGGTCGAGGCGGGCGACGAGTTGATCGCCTTCCAGTCTTTCATCGACATGGAACAGGCTCAGGGATTTGGCTTCCTTGGGAACGTCCAGGCGCAAGTCGTAAATCAATTGCAGTGACGCCGTCGGTAAATGCACGTAAGCCCGCGGACGCTCTATCAGCATCAGATTGGYGCAACGTACCGGCCGAGCCGAACCGGACAAAGGCGACAAGCGAAACGGCAGGGCTTCACGGTAATGCAGGGCGGCCGAGTAGGGCGTCGGCAGCCAGGTGTCATTGAACCGCCCACCGAGCCAGCCTTCCGGAGTTTCCAGCAGGCATTCTTCGGCTATCTCCTGGATCGCCGTGTGCAAGGGCAGGTTCAGCTCATGAGCCGGCACGTAGCCGGAGATCAGCTTGAGCACCACATCGCCACGGTCCTGCCGGCGTTGGCGCACCAGCACCCAGTAATCGCGATTCTGCCAATGCAGGGTCAGGCGCACCGAAACCCCGAGGTTGGCCAGCTCCAGGGAAAACCGTTCGCTGTCGCCGACCGTCACCGGACGACGACGTTGCAGGGTCTGGGAGAAATTCAGCGGCCTGCCGACGCTCTGATAAGCCAGGCCTTCGGGAGTCGCTTCGACGAATAACGGCAGGGTCTTGAAGTTGCTCGGGTTCTTTCTGATGAGCGTACGCGACATGTCGGCTCCTGCTTAAGGCCGCGTGGGCGGCGTCAGTGGCTACGTAGGACCTGGGCAACGGTCGCGACATTGTGGGCGAGGTGCAGCGGATTGATGGTCCCGACAATAGCACTGGCAACACCCGGATGTTCAAACAACAATTCGAAACTGGCGCGCACCGGATCCACGCCCGGACTCAGGCAGACATGACCGCTGGCGAGGGCTTTCTTGACCAGAATGGCTTTGCCGTGTGCAGCAGCATAGTCAATGACGGCCTTCTCGTTTTGTTCGTTCAGATTGTAGGTGACCATCGCGCAGTCGCCTTGCTCCAGGGCCTTCAGGCCACCGTCGACGGTTTTGCCGGAAAAGCCGAAACCGCGAATCTTGCCTTCGGCCTTGAGCGCGGCGAGGGTCTCGTAGACTTCGCAGTCATTGAGGATCGCCAGGTCGTTGCCATCGGAGTGCACCAGCACCAGATCGATGAAGTCCGTTTCCAGGCGTTGCAGGCTGCGCTCCACCGACATACGTGTGTGTGCGGCGCTGAAATCGTGAAGGGACTGGCCGTCGGCAAACTCTTCACCCACCTTGCTGACAATCACCCAGTCCTGGCGCTGACCGCGCAGCAACGGGCCGAGGCGTTCTTCGCTGCGACCATAGGCAGGTGCGGTGTCGATCAGATTGATACCCAGGTCGCGGGTGAGCTTGAGCAACATGTGCGCTTCATCGTCATCGGGAATCCTGAAGCCGTTGGGATACTTCACCCCTTGGTCGCGGCCCAGTTTCACCGTGCCAAGGCCCAAGGGTGAAACCACCAGGCCGGTACTGCCCAGGGGGCGATGCAGGTCGTGCAGGGTCGGTTGGCTCATGGCAGCAGTTGCTCCCAGGCAGGTACGCCCATCGGTGGCTTCGGCAGTTCAGGCAGTGCTGGCGGGTGGCTTGGCTGGATACCGTCGCGGGTCAGGCTGGCGATCACACGGTCGGCGAAGTCCGGCGCCAGGGCGAGCTTGGTCGGCCAGCCCACCAGCAGGCGGCCTTCTTCTGCGAGAAACGCATTGTCGGGGCGGGTCAGGCCGGATTGCAGGGGTTCGGCGCGATCTACGCGCAGGGTGGCCCAACGCGCCGTGCTCAAGTCGATCCACGGCAGCAACTGGCCGAGTTCTTTCTGTGCGGTGGCGATTTGCTCGGCAGGCTCACGGGCCACGCCTTCAGATTCCGCGATATCGCCGCCCAGATACCAGACCCATTGGCCATCCGCCGCCGGGTGTGTGGTCACGGTGATACGGGGTTTGGTACCACCGCCCAGGCAGTGGGCGTACAGCGGTTTGAGGCTTGGACCCTTGGCGATGATCATGTGCAACGGGCGGCGCTGCATGGCGGGCTGGCTCAGGCCCAGTGCTTCAAGCAATGCCGCCGTCCCGGCACCGGCGCTCAGGACGATGCGTTGGGCACGGATTTCGCGCTCATCCACCTTCAGGCCGACCAGCACGCCACCTTCCAGCAACGGCTCGATTCTCTGCCCTGCGAGCAAACCATCTCCCGCCAGATCGGCCAGGCGCTGGATCAGGCTCGGCACATCGACCACCAGTTCCGCCAGGCGATAGACCTTGCCCTTGAAGCGTTTGTCTCGCAGGGCAGGCGGCAATTGCTCGCCCTTGACCTGATCGACGCGACCGCGCACGGCCTTGCTGGCAAAAAAACTGGTGAGGTTGCCGGCGAGGGTGCCGGGGGACCACAGGTAGTGAGCTTCGGACAGCAGGCGCACGCCGGACAGATCCAGCTCGCCATCACCAGCCAGGGCTTCGCGCCAGCGGCGCGGCATGTCGGCGATGGCTTCCGAGGCGCCGGTCAGGGCGCCGTGCAGCGCGTATTTGGCACCGCCGTGGATGATGCCCTGGGACTTCACGCTCTGCCCGCCGCCGAGGCTGGCGCTTTCCACCAGCACGGTCGAAAAACCCTGGCGTCGCAGGCGCGCATTCAGCCAGAGGCCGGCGACACCAGCGCCGACAATCAGAACGTCGGTGGAAATAACGGATGGCATGCAGCGACCTCTGTGTTCAAGACGAGGGCGCAGTATACAGACTCGACGAAGAGCAGATTTGTTGGCGGATGCAAAACCTGTAGGAGCGAGCCTGCTCGCGATGAGGGCGTGTCAGTCGATATCAATGGCGACGCTGACCATCACGATCCCCATGCCGGCCCACACGGCGTACGCCACACCCACCGGAACGCTGCGCACCACCAGGGTCAGCATCCAGAAGGCAATGCCGTAGCCGAGAATGACCAGCACCAATGGCAGCGGGGTGCTGAGGCCTTTGACGGCTTTCATCGAAACAGTGGCAATCACTTCGGCGCAGATGGCAATGGCCAGGTAGTAGTAAGCGGTCATGGTTCAATCCTCGTGTGAAGTGTTGCTCTCTGAGGTCGGCATTCTAGTGATTCGCCAGATGCGGTAAAGTCATTACCTATCTGTTTATAAGATGGGTTGAGCCATGAGCATGCAATGGAATCTGGAGCAGTTGCGGTTGTTTGTCAGCGTAGCGGAGCAGCGTTCGTTTTCTGCCGTGGCGCGGGATCAGTGCAAGGCGCAGTCGGCGGTCAGCAGTTCGATAGCGTTGCTGGAAGAAGACCTGGGTGTCAGCCTGTTCGACCGTAGCAGCGGGCGTCAACCGAAGCTCACTGAAGCCGGTACGGCATTGCTGGACGAAGCGCGGGAGGTGTTGCGCCAGTGCGAACGGCTCAACGGCCGGGCGCTGGCAATGATGCGCGGGCAGGAAGCGCGATTGCGTGTGGCGCAGGATGAAGCGATGCCGTATCAGCCGATCATCGAAAGCTTCGAGGCCCTGGCGGAAAAATTCCCCAGCCTTGAAGTGCAACTGACCAGCGCCGCCCAAGGCGATGTCGCGCGCAAGCTGGTGGAGCGGCGCGCCGATCTGGGGCTGCTGTTCTTTCACGATCAGATTCCCGAGGCACTTGAGCGGCGGGTGCTGGGCAGCGTGGAAATGGTCACGGTGTGCGGCAAGGATCATCCGTTGGCGCGTAAAGGCGCAGTGGACAGTCAACAATTGGCGCAACATCGGCAGTTGCTGATGTCCACGGCGTCGAGCATTTATCCCGGCAGTGACCCGGCCAGCCCGCAAGTCTGGCGCGCCGACAGTTTCTATGTGATGGCCGAATGGCTGGTACGTGGCCTCGGCTGGGCCTGGTTGCCACGCCACGTAGTGCAGTACCCGACTTATCAGAATCAGATGGTCGAACTGGTCAGCGAATGGACCCCGCCGGCTCTGGTGGTGGAACTGGTATGGCGCCGGGATGAGCCGCTAGGTCCGGCCGCGCGCTGGCTCGCCGAACGTTTTGCCGTGCACTTGCAGACGATTGGCGAAAAAAGCCGATAAACTCCGCCGCCATGAATAGAACTCTCTACACCGCGCTGTTTTATCTGGGGCTGCCATTGGTAGCGATTCGGCTTTGGCTGCGCGCGCGCAAGGCGCCTGCCTATGCCAGGCGCATCGGCGAGCGTTTCTCCTGCGCGATGCCGACGATGAAACCTGGCGGCATCTGGGTGCACGCCGTGTCGGTGGGCGAAAGCATTGCTGCCGCGCCGATGATCCGCGCCTTGCTGGCGCGTTATCCGAATCTGCCGATCACCGTGACCTGCATGACACCGACCGGGTCGGAACGGATCCTGGCACTGTTCGCCAATGAGCCGCGCATCCAGCACTGCTATCTGCCTTACGATTTGCCGTGCGCCGCCCGGCGCTTCCTCGATCGGGTCCAGCCGAAACTGGCGGTGATCATGGAAACCGAACTGTGGCCCAACCATATACATCAGTGTGCCAAACGCGGGATCCCCGTGGCGCTGGCCAATGCGCGACTGTCCGAGCGTTCGGCCAAGGGCTATGGCCGGTTTCCCAAGCTGACCCAGCCGATGCTGGCCGAGATGAGCCTGTTCGCGGTACAGACCGAAGCCGAAGCCCGACGCTTGCGCGACCTCGGCGCGCGGACGGAAACCGTCGAAGTGACCGGATCGATCAAGTTCGACCTGACCATCGACCCGCAACTGCTGGAGCGTGCTGTTGAGCTGCGCGGGCAATGGCAGGCGCTGGAGCGACCGGTGTGGATCGCCGCCAGTACTCACGAGGGCGAGGATGAAGTGGTGTTGGCAGCCCATCGTCAGTTGTTGGCCAGTCACCCCGATGCCTTGCTGATTCTGGTACCGCGTCATCCGGAGCGCTTCAATTCGGTGTACGGGTTGTGCCAGCAACAGGGGTTTGCCACGGTCCGGCGTTCCAGCGGCGATGCGGTCAGTGCGAATACGTCGGTGCTGCTGGGCGACACCATGGGCGAGTTGCTGTTTCTCTATGCCCTGGCGGACAGTGCATTCGTCGGCGGCAGCCTGGTGCCCAACGGCGGGCATAACCTGCTGGAGCCGGCGGCCCTGGCTAAACCGGTGTTGAGCGGTCCGCATCTTTTCAACTTCCTCGAAATCGCCGCCCAGTTGCGCAGTGCCGGGGCGTTGCAGGAAGTGGAGGATGCTGAAGGGCTGGCGGTGGCGGTGCAGCGTCTATTCGAACTGCCGCGAGATGCGCAGCGCATGGCAGAGGCCGGGTTGAAAGTGATGCGCACTAATCAAGGTGCGTTGCAGCGGTTGCTGGACGGGTTGGGGCGGTTGATCGACAACTCTTCAGTCCGCCAATGATCCTGTGGGAGCGAGCTTGCTCGCGATGGCGGCTGAACATTCAACACTTAAGTTGCCTGTCAGTCAGCGATCGTCGGAACGCCGCCCGGAGCAAGCTCGCTCCCACAAGGTTTGTGCTGCCTAAAATCTGATGGTCAAGGCCGGGCTTTCAACTGCTCAGCCGCAGCCTTGGCCAGATCTGGTGGCAGGAAATCCTTGTCCGGGTTGTAGTTGGGATTGAGCCAGCGTGCCAGGGTTTGCAGGTCCCCCGGATTCAACGTGCCGGCCTGTTGCTTCAAGCGCAGGTTGTCGAGGATGTAGTCGTAGCGGGTGTTGTTGTAGTCGCGCACCGAGGTGTAGAGCTGGCGCTGCGCATCCAGCACGTCGACGATGTTTCGCGTACCCACCTGATAGCCGATTTCAGTCGCTTCCACCGCGCTCTGGTTGGAGATGATCGATTGCTTGCGCGCCTGTACCTGCTCGACATCGGTGTTCACCGCGCGGTGCAGGTCGCGGGTATTTTCCACGATGCTGCGGCGCAGGGATTCGCGTTGCTGCTCGGTCTGGTCCAGCTGTGCATACGATTGACGCACCTGGGAGTTGATCAAGCCACCACTGTAGATCGGGATGTTCAGTTGCAGGCCAACGGTCGTTTGCTCGGCGTTGCCACCGAACGGCACAGGCTGGTTATTCGGGTTGCTGAAGCCCAGTGCGTCGTTGTCGCCTTTCTCGTACTTGGCTATCGCATCAACCGTTGGCAAGTGCCCGGACTTGCGCTGCTTGAGGGTTTGCTCGGCGGCGCTGACAGCATAGTTGCTGGCCAACAGATTGAGGTTCTGCCTGCCCGCCGTTTCGACCCAGGCCTTGGCGTCGTTTGGTACTGGCGGCAGGATCGGCAGGTTATGGCTGATGCCCCAGATCGAGTTGTACTGGCGGTTGGTCAGGGTGATCAATGCTTCAAAGGCGTCGTCCACCTGGCGCTGCGCAACGATCCGGTTGGCGCGTGCGGTGTCGTAGCTGGCTTGTGAGTTCAATACGTCGGTCTTGTCCGAGAGACCAACATCGAAACGCTCGTTGGATTGATCGAGCTGACGTTTGAACGCCGCTTCTTCAGCCTTGGTCGAGGCCAGGTTGTCCTGGGTGCGCAGCACGTTGAAATAGCTGTTAGCGGTTTGCAGGATCAGGTTTTGCTCGGTCGCCGAGAGTTGCAGGGCGGCCTGTTCGTTGACTTCCTTGGCGGCCTGGAACTGGAACCAGCGGTCAGCCCGGAACAGCGGCTGCGCCAAAGTGGCCTGGTAGGAATGAGCGTCGCGGTTGAGCGTGGAGGATGGCTGATCGAGATCCGTACGCACCTCGGAAATATTCGCGCCGCCCGAGAGGTTCGGCAGCAGCCCGGCGCGGGCCTGGGGTACGACTTCCTTCTGCGCGCCGTATTGGGCGATGGCAGCCGCCAGGTCGGCGTTGTTGTTGACGGCTTCCTGATAAACGCTGACCAGGTCCGTCTTGTTCGATAGGGGCGCATCTGCTGCCCAGGCCAATCCGTTGGACGCACAAGACACGGCAAGGGCCAGTGAGAGTTTGCGCAGCATAGACGATCCCTAGAATTGATATTACAGAGGTAATTTGAGCGCCAAGGCTAAGGCCCCGCTTTGACAGCGTCAATGCCGGCTCAGCGTAGCGAGTGTAGTTGCGCATTCAGGCGGCAACAATCCTGATACTGCGTGTAATTACGCCATTCATCATGGTATTTGCAGTGGGGTTGGCGTTCTTTGCCAGTTGTGTCTAGACTGGCCGGGTTCTTGTCGGGGTGCCTTGCTATGAGGCTGAGATCGAATAATTTCGGATCCCGTTGAACCTGATCAGGTTAGCGCCTGCGTAGGGAACAAGATTTCTCGTCACCCGGCGAGTCCTCTTGTGCTTCGTCCGGGATGTTGTTCGACAATCGAACACCCCTCGAGTATTGAGCACAGCACAGCTGGTTTTCCCAGCGCCCGTGCGTCCATTCGTTTACAGGTTCGCTCCGACAAAAAATCCACTGCCTGGATGTTTGTCTGGAGAGCCCGTGATGACTACAAAATCAAAAATCGCAACCAATCTGAGTGACTCGGCCAAGGTCGATCAGCAATCGGTTAAGCCGTTTACCCGCTCGCAAAAAATTTATGTCCAGGGCAGTCGTCCCGACATCCTCGTGCCGATGCGCGAAATCAGCCTGGACGTGACCCCGACCGACTTCGGCGGCGAAATCAACGCGCCGGTAGTGGTGTACGACACCTCGGGCCCCTACACCGACCCCAATGTCATCATCGATGTGCGCAAAGGCCTGGCTGACGTGCGTTCGCCGTGGATCGAATCCCGTGGCGATACCGAGCGCCTGAGCGGCCTGAGCTCCAACTTCGGCCAGGAGCGCCTTGCCGATCCGGAGCTGGCCAAGCTGCGCTTCGCCCACGTCAACAACCCGCGCCGCGCCAAACCGGGTGCCAACGTCAGCCAGATGCACTACGCGCGCAAAGGCATCATCACCGCCGAGATGGAATACGTCGCCATCCGCGAAAACATGAAGCTGGAAGAGGCCCGCGCCGCCGGCCTGCTGGACCAGCAACACGCGGGCCACAGCTTCGGCGCCAGCGTACCGAAAATCATCACCCCCGAATTCGTCCGTGACGAGATCGCCCGCGGCCGTGCGATCATTCCGGCCAACATCAACCACACCGAACTGGAACCGATGATCATCGGCCGTAACTTCCTGGTGAAGATCAACGGCAACATCGGCAACAGCGCCCTGGGTTCGTCCATCGAAGAAGAAGTGGCGAAATTGACCTGGGGTATTCGCTGGGGCGCGGACAACATCATGGACCTGTCCACCGGCAAGCACATCCACGAAACCCGCGAGTGGATCATCCGCAACTCGCCGGTGCCGATCGGTACCGTGCCGATCTACCAGGCCCTGGAAAAAGTCGGCGGCGTGGCCGAAGACCTGACCTGGGAGCTGTTCCGCGACACGCTGATCGAACAGGCCGAGCAGGGCGTCGATTACTTCACCATCCACGCTGGCGTGCTGTTGCGCTACGTGCCGATGACCGCCAAGCGCGTGACCGGCATTGTCTCCCGGGGTGGTTCGATCATGGCCAAGTGGTGCCTGGCGCACCACAAAGAGAACTTCCTCTACACCCATTTCGAAGACATCTGCGAAATCATGAAGGCCTACGACGTCAGCTTCTCGCTGGGCGATGGCCTGCGTCCCGGCTCGATTGCCGACGCCAACGACGAAGCGCAGTTCGGCGAACTGGAAACCCTCGGCGAGCTGACCAAGATTGCCTGGAAGCACGACGTGCAGACCATGATCGAAGGCCCTGGCCATGTGCCGATGCAGTTGATCAAAGAGAACATGGACAAGCAGCTGGAGTGCTGCGACGAGGCACCGTTCTACACCCTCGGCCCGCTGACCACGGACATCGCGCCGGGCTACGACCACATCACCTCCGGCATCGGTGCGGCGATGATCGGCTGGTTCGGTTGCGCCATGCTTTGCTACGTGACGCCGAAGGAACACCTGGGCTTGCCGAACAAGGACGACGTGAAGACCGGGATCATCACCTACAAGATCGCCGCGCACGCCGCCGATCTGGCGAAGGGGCACCCGGGCGCGCAGATCCGCGACAATGCCTTGAGCAAGGCGCGTTTCGAATTCCGCTGGGAAGACCAGTTCAACCTGGGCCTCGATCCGGACACCGCCCGTTCGTATCACGATGAAACCCTGCCGAAGGATTCGGCCAAGGTCGCGCACTTCTGCTCGATGTGCGGGCCGAAATTCTGCTCGATGAAGATCACCCAGGAAGTCCGCGAGTATGCGGCCAACCAACGGATCGAAGCGGTCGACGTGGACGTCGCCCAGGGCATGGCCGAACAGGCCGAGCGGTTCAAGCAGGAAGGCAGTCAGCTTTATCAGAAAGTTTGATCTGACCTGACGTCGGCGGTGCTTGCACCGCCGCCATCGCGAGCAAGCTCGCTCCCACAGGGGATTTGTGAACGACACAGATCCCCTGTGGGAGCGAGCTTGCTCGCGATGGCGATCTTCACAACAACAAATGTCCCTCTGAGATAACACCCTTGAGCATTCAACCCAGCACTTATTCACCTGATGTCGCAGTGCCGACCGACAAACGTGTCTTCGGCGGCCGCGATCTGTTTTCCCTGTGGTTTTCCCTCGGCATCGGCCTGATGGTGTTGCAGACCGGTGCATTGCTCGCGCCGGGCCTGGGGCTGTCCGGTTCGTTGCTGGCGATTTTTCTCGGCACGCTGGTGGGTGTTCTGCTGTTGGCCGCCGTCGGCGTGATTGGCAGCGACACCGGCCTGTCGTCGATGGCCGCGCTCAAGCTCAGCCTCGGTGCCAAAGGCGCGAGCCTGCCGGCGGTGCTGAACCTGTTGCAATTGATCGGCTGGGGTTCGTTCGAAATCATCGTCATGCGCGATGCCGCCAGCCTGTTGGGCGCCAAAGCGTTCAGCGAAGGCAGTCTGCTGTCGAATCCGCTGCTCTGGACGCTGTTCTTCGGCGCCCTGGCGACCTTGCTGGCGGTCAGCGGTCCGCTAACGTTCGTGCGGCAGATCCTGCGCAAATGGGGTATCTGGCTGCTGCTGGCCGCCTGCACCTGGCTGACCTGGAACCTGTTCGCCAAGGCCGACCTGGCCGCATTGTGGGCTCAGGCCGGTGACGGTTCGATGCCGTTCGCCGTGGGTTTCGACATCGCCATTGCCATGCCGCTCTCGTGGTTGCCGCTGATCGCCGACTATTCGCGCTTCGGCAAACGGGCGAAAAACGTCTTCGGTGGCACCGCCATCGGTTTCTTCATCGGTAATTTCTGGCTGATGAGCCTGGGCGTGGCCTACACCCTGGCGTTCGCGCCAAGCGGTGAAGTCAATGCCTTGTTGCTGGCGCTGGCCGGTGCCGGCCTGGGGATTCCGCTGCTGCTGATTCTTTTGGATGAATCGGAAAACGCCTTTGCCGATATTCACTCGGCGGCGGTGTCCAGCGGGATTCTGTTGCGCGCCAAAGTCGAGCACCTGGCCCTGGCCATCGGCGTCATCTGCACGCTGATTGCCCTGCTGGCTCCGTTGGCCCAGTACCAGAACTTCCTGCTGCTGATCGGTTCGGTGTTTGCACCATTGTTCGGCGTGGTGCTGGTGGACCACTTCATCCTGCGCAAGCGTAGCGGCCAGGTGGCCTCGGCCGCGCTACGCTGGCCGGCGCTGCTCGCTTGGCTGGGCGGGATCAGTACTTATCATTTGCTGGCCAACCTGTACCCGGATGTCGGTGCCACCCTGCCGGCACTGGTCCTGGCAGGGCTGCTGCAGCTTGTGCTGGGCCGAGCCTTCAGTTACGGCCGGGAAACAGCTCGGGCTTGATGATCCCGTTAAGACGAGGGTAGGGGATCTTCAGTTCGACATGGCCCAGCGCGTAAGGCGCGATGCTGCTGGTTTCGTACTTGAGGATCACCCCGCCGTAGGTCAGTGCCACGTTCCGGGTTTTCTGGAACGGCCAGCTCTTCACGAACTCCGGTTCCTGATCGAGCTTGGTGCTGATCAGCCAGTTGTTGTGCGCCACCTGCGCCGCTTTCCAGAACGCTTCTTCCTGCCCCGGCACCAGCATGTCCGACAACGTCAGCACTTTATGCTGCTGGCGCGAGTAGTTGATAAAGCCTCGCCCCGGCGTGCCATGGTCACCGCCGGTGTCCAGGTAACTGGACAATTCGACGATCACCAATCCGTCATGCTGCTCACGTACTTTCGCTTGCAGATAGCTACTGCTGCGCGGGCCGGCGGTGCGCAAAAACTCCTCGCGATAGGCCTCCAGGGTCGGCGCTACCGGAGCGTCAGGCGAGGTGCGGGTCATTTGCAGCAGGCGTTTTTCGATGATGCCGTCCAGTGCAGGCTCGGCCGGGAAGCGCAGGGTGTCGATGTTGACCAGCGGGCAATCCGGGTTGCTGCAACCGGGCTTGAGTTGCTCGGAGGCATCGCGCGTGGTTTCCAGCGGCGTCCGGTAGTTGGGCTGGAACAGACTCGCGCAAGCGCCAAGGGTCAGGGCGATAGCGGCCACGGAGGCGATTTTGAAAAACGACATGTGCGTCCTTTCTGAAACAGGGGAAGGCAAAAAGTTACCGGCTTCGACTCTCAACAAAGCAGTCAGTTCGCCACTAAGCTAATTAGAGTGGGTTTCGCCCTCACCGTCTATCCCGCTGACGGGAAAGGAGCTGCATCAAACATCACGGGCGCGTTAGGATGGCGCGAAGTCGAGGCCCAGGAAAAAAGCAGCCTCGAACAGGATTTGCAGTAACGAGGATAGTCATGAAGGATTTTACCAACGCCATTCCGACCGCCGTTGATATCGTGCGGCGCGAAAAGTGCTACGAGGGCTTCTACAAACTCGAACGCGTGCACCTGCGCCACGAATTGTTCGCCGGGGGCATGAGCCGCGAGATCAATCGTGAGGTGTTCGTTCGTCATGACGCGGTCTGCATGCTGCCTTACGATCCGCAGCGCGATGAAGTGGTTCTGATCGAGCAGTTTCGCGTCGGAGCCATGGGCAAGACCGACAACCCGTGGCTGATCGAACTGGTCGCTGGTCTGATCGACAAGGATGAAGTGCCGGAAGCAGTTGCTCACCGCGAGGCGCAGGAGGAAGCTGGGCTTGAAATCGGGGCGCTCTGGCCGATGCTCAAATATTTTCCATCGCCGGGCGGCAGCAACGAATTCGTACATCTGTACCTGGGGCGTTGCGACAGTACCGGGGTTGGCGGCCTGCATGGGCTGGAGGAAGAGGCAGAAGACATCCGCGTCACGGTCTGGGCTTTCGAAGATGCCCTGCAAGCCGTACGCGACGGACGTATTGCCAACGCGGCGAGCATCATTGCCTTGCAATGGCTGGCTTTGAACCGCGTTGAAGTGAGGGGGTTATGGTCGTAAACAAGCTGCGCGATCGCTATCGGGTGGACCTGGTGGGGCTGCAAGCGTCTTGCGAGGCGAACTACGCGCGCCTGATGCGACTGCTGCCGGACATGCGCTGCGAGCCCGCCGCGCGGCGCATTGCCGTGACCCATGGCGACCAGATGCTGGGTGTGCTGGCCCTGGAAGTGCTGCTGACCTGTCCTTACACCACGACCCTGCAAGTGCGCCAGGAGCACAGCCTGCCCTGGCTGCCGGTGCCGCAACTGGAAGTACAGGTCTATCACGACGCGCGCATGGCCGAAGTGGTCAGCGCCGAACATGCGCGACGCTTTCGTGGCATCTATCCTTACCCGAACGCCGCGATGCACCAGCCGGACGAAAAAGCCCAGTTGAACATGTTTCTGGGCGAATGGCTGAGCCATTGCCTGGCGCTGGGGCATGAATACGAAGTAGTACGTTAGTAGTGAAGCGCAGTTGTGAACTGTGTCAGGTTCACAGGTTTCCCCTTTCGATCGTCCCCCAGCATAATTGCGGCACTTACCCATCCCCGTGATCACGCCCTGGGAGAACGCCTTGCCGAGCGTATCCACATTGACCACCGCCGATCCGGCGTTGCTGGTGCAACTCTCCGACAGCCACCTGTTTGCCGAAGCGGACGGCGCGTTGCTGGGCATGAACACCCGCGACAGTCTGCAAAAGGTCATCGAGCTGGTGCGCGGGCAACAGCCGCGGATTGACTTGATCCTGGCCACAGGTGACCTGTCCCAGGACGGGACGCTGGAGTCCTACCAGCAGTTTCGCGACATGACGCGCCAGCTTGATGCGCCGGCGCGCTGGATTCCCGGCAATCACGATGAGCCGCGAATCATGGCCGAGGCGGCGGTGCAAAGCGCTTTGCTCGAACCGGTGGTGGATATTGGCAACTGGCGGGTCACCTTGCTCGATTCGGCGGTGCCAGGCTCGGTGCCGGGATATTTGCAGGATGAACAGCTGCAGTTGCTCGCCCGCTCGTTGAGCGAAGCGCCGGATCGCCATCATCTGGTGTGCTTCCACCATCACCCGGTGTCCATCGGTTGCGCATGGATGGAGCCTATCGGCCTGCGTAATCCCGAGGCGTTTTTTGACGTGCTGGATCGTTTTCCACAGGTACGTGCCGTGCTGTGGGGGCATGTGCACCAGGAAATCGATCAATTACGTAACGGCGTGCGTTTGATCGCCTCGCCCTCGACCTGCATCCAGTTCGAGCCGGGCAGCGAGGATTTCAAGGTCGGGGAACAGGCGCCAGGCTATCGCTGGTTGCGGCTGCTGCCCGACGGGCGGCTGGAAACCGGGGTGGAGCGGGTTACCGGGTTCGATTTCACTGTGGATTACGGTTCCAACGGCTACTGATTTTTTCATTTTTCTGGAAACCGAGGTGCGGCCATCGCGAGCAAGTCGAATCGTCGCACCGTCGCTCCCACAGGGATTTTGTGAACGACGCAAAACTAGTGTGGGAGCGAGCTTGCTCGCGATGGCGGCGGTGCAGGCACCTGATTTTTGCGGGTATCCCCGTTTCTCCCTGCGCCCTGTAAACTCCGCCTCTTTAGCCGACGCACAGGGAGCTCAAATGTCCGGTTCGATCCTTTATATCCACGGCTTCAACAGCTCGCCGTTGTCGAAGAAGGCCTGTCAGTTGATCGAGGTGATGGAGCGTCTGGGCCTGAGTGAACACTTGCGCGTTCCGGCGTTGCACCATCACCCGCGCCAGGCTATTGCGCAACTGGAACAGGCGATTGTCGAACTGGGGCGGCCACTGCTGGTCGGCAGCTCACTCGGCGGCTACTATGCGACTCACCTGGCTGAGCGCCTTGGCTTGAAAGCCCTGTTGATCAACCCCGCCGTCGGTCCGCACCGGATGTTCGACGGCTATCTGGGGACGCAGAAAAACCTGTATACCGAAGAGACTTGGGAAATGACCCACGACCACGTGACGGCCCTGGCCGAACTGGAAGTGCCGGCGCCCCAGGACCCACAGCGTTATCAGGTGTGGTTGCAGACGGCTGACGAAACGCTGGACTATCGCCTCGCCCAGCAGTATTACCGGGCCTGTGCCTTGCGCATCCAGGCCGGCGGCGACCATGGTTTCCAGGGGTTTGCCGCACAGCTTCCGGCCATGCTGAGTTTTGCCGGCATTGGCGCAGATTTGTATCAGGCGATCGATTTCACGGCATTGTGAATTCTCGCCCCTATTTTCAATGAACGACTGACGACGAGACCCCATGGCCACTCCCAGCGCTAGCTCTTATAACGCAGACGCCATCGAAGTCCTCTCGGGCCTCGACCCGGTGCGCAAGCGCCCCGGCATGTACACCGACACCAGTCGGCCGAACCACCTCGCCCAGGAAGTCATCGACAACAGTGTCGACGAAGCCTTGGCCGGGCATGCCTCATCGGTGCAGGTGATCCTGCATGCCGACCATTCTCTGGAAGTCAGCGATGACGGCCGTGGCATGCCGGTGGACATTCACCCTGAGGAAGGTGTTTCGGGCGTCGAGTTGATCCTCACCAAGCTTCATGCCGGTGGCAAGTTTTCCAACAAGAACTACCAGTTCTCCGGTGGTTTGCACGGGGTAGGTATTTCCGTGGTCAACGCCTTGTCCACCGAAGTGCGGGTGCGGGTCAAGCGTGACGGCAACGAATACCAGATGACCTTCAAGGATGGCTACAAGGCCACCGAGCTGGAAATCGTCGGCACTGTCGGCAAGCGCAACACCGGCACCAGCGTGTTCTTCGCGCCGGATCCGAAATACTTCGACTCCCCGAAATTTTCCATCAGCCGCCTCAAGCACGTGCTCAAGGCCAAGGCCGTGTTGTGCCCGGGGCTGCTGGTCAGTTTTGAAGACAAGGCCACCGGCGAGAAAGTCGAATGGCATTACGAAGACGGCCTGCGTTCCTACCTGGTGGATGCGGTCAGCGAATTCGAGCGCCTGCCGGACGAGCCGTTCTGCGGCAGCCTGGCCGGTAATAAAGAAGCGGTGGATTGGGCGCTGCTGTGGCTGCCCGAAGGTGGCGACGCGGTCCAGGAAAGCTACGTCAACCTGATCCCGACAGCCCAGGGCGGTACTCACGTCAACGGTTTGCGTCAAGGCCTGCTCGACGCCATGCGCGAGTTCTGCGAATTCCGCAGCCTGTTGCCGCGCGGCGTGAAGCTGGCGCCGGAGGACGTCTGGGAACGCATTGCCTTCGTGTTGTCGATGAAGATGCAGGAACCGCAATTCTCCGGCCAGACCAAGGAGCGCCTGTCGTCCCGTGAGGCGGCGGCGTTCGTCTCCGGTGTAGTCAAGGATGCGTTCAGCCTGTGGCTCAACGCCAACCCGGAAACCGGTCTGGCGTTGGCGGAACTGGCGATCAACAACGCCGGCCGTCGTTTGAAGGCGAGCAAGAAAGTCGAGCGTAAACGCGTCACCCAGGGCCCGGCGCTGCCGGGCAAGCTGGCCGACTGTGCCGGGCAGGACCCGATGCGTTCCGAGCTGTTCCTGGTCGAAGGTGATTCCGCTGGCGGCTCGGCCAAGCAAGCGCGGGACAAAGAGTTCCAGGCGATCCTGCCGTTGCGCGGCAAGATCCTCAACACCTGGGAAGTCGACGGCAGCGAAGTGCTGGCCAGCCAGGAAGTGCACAACATCGCCGTGGCCATCGGCGTCGATCCGGGCGCGGCGGACATGAGCCAACTGCGCTATGGCAAGATCTGCATCCTCGCCGACGCCGACTCCGACGGTCTGCACATCGCCACGCTGCTCTGCGCCCTGTT
This sequence comes from Pseudomonas sp. P5_B3, assembly GCF_056400405.1. Lineage (NCBI taxonomy): Bacteria > Pseudomonadati > Pseudomonadota > Gammaproteobacteria > Pseudomonadales > Pseudomonadaceae > Pseudomonas > Pseudomonas sp. P5_B3. Next base: position 111,999 of record NZ_JBFULI010000018.1, read on the forward strand.
TGTCCAGCATTTCCGCCCGTTGGTGGATGCCGGCCACGTTTACGTGGCCATGCCGCCGTTGTACCGCATCGACCTGGGCAAAGAGATCTACTACGCCCTCGATGAAGCCGAACGCGATGGCATCCTCGATCGTCTGGTGGCCGAGAAGAAGCGCGGCAAGCCGCAAGTCACACGATTCAAAGGTCTGGGCGAAATGAACCCGCCGCAGCTTCGCGAGACCACCATGGACCCGAACACCCGGCGCCTGGTGCAATTGACCCTGGAAGATTTCGAGGCGACCTCGGAAATGATGGACATGCTGCTGGCGAAGAAACGCGCTGGCGACCGCAAGACCTGGCTGGAGTCCAAGGGCAACCTGGCCGAGGTGCTGGGCTGATGCGTCTGGGCTTTGCCCTGGCTTGTGGGTTGCTGTTGACGTCGTACACGGTATCCGCCGATCCGGCGCCACAGCTGCGCCTGTTGTCCGAACATGTCGTCGACGGTATGCGCGGCGGCAACCTGTCCGGGCTGGCGCAGTGCGGCAATGATCTGTGGGCGGTTTCCGACCGCGACGATAATCAGATCTACCGCCTGGATACCAGCGAATCTGTCTGGCAGGCCGAAACGGTGCACATCAACGCACCGCCAGTGCCTGACAGTGGTTTGCCCTGGGGGCTGAAGTCTCGCGTCTGGGGGGCTTCGTTCGTGCGTGGCGGTGATCTGGACTTCGAGGGCATCACCTGCGACAGCGCCGGCAATCGTTACATCGTCAGTGAAGGCCATGCCGCTGTCTTGCAAGTGCCGCCAACGGGGCCCGCCGCCTGGCTGAAGATCTCGCCGATGCTGGTTCGCGAGGCACGGGCCAGAGGCCTGCTGTTGCAATTCAATGCATTGTTCGAAGGGCTGGCGGTCAATCCGGCGGGCGATCAGATGTGGTTCGCCGCCGAGCGTGAAGGGCGCGGATTGCTGATGATCAAACGCAAGCAGACGTTGTGGGATTGCGACGGTGGCTGCGTGCTGCTGAGCGAAGCGGGCATGGAAATGCAGCCCGAGCAGTTTCCTGACGCCAAAGCTGTACCGCGGGATTTTTCTGACCTGTCGCTGTTCAACGGCAAGCTGTTCACCCTTGAACGCAACGCCTACCAGATCTGCCGCCGGGATCCGCAGACGGCCAGGGTCGAGCGTTGCTGGTCGTATGCCGCCGAGTTGTTGCAGGCAAACCGTCGTTATCCACAGAACTACGGGTTGGAAGAAGCATTGATCGTGGATGCCGATGGCGCCTGGATCGGTGTCGACAATAACTTCGGCGCCCGCGCCGATGGCGAAGTCCGTCCGGTGGTCTGGCGCTTCGCTGCACCGGAAGGTGGCTGGAGTGCCAAGCCATGAGACAACAAACCCCGGGGCAGCGCATCGGCCGGGTATTCATGGTGCTGGCCTGGTGTGCGGCGCTGTTTCTGGCCACACGGTTTTTCGGCCAATGGGAAGCGCGTCAGCAAAATCCGAATGTGGTGGTCAGTTCGGAGCAGGGCGAAGGTTTCATCGAGGTGAAACTGGTGAGCAATGTGCAGGGGCATTTCGTCGCCAGCGGCCAGATCAACGGCCAGCCGGTGGGCTTCATGCTCGACACCGGGGCGACTGATGTGTCGATTCCGGCGGACCTGGCCAAGCGCTTGAAGCTCGAAGAAGGATTCGGCGTGACCCTGAGCACGGCCAATGGCTTGAGCCAGGGCTATCGCACCCATATTGAACGCCTGCAACTGGGCGACATAGTGCTGCGGGATGTACGCGCACTGGTGGCCCCGGGGCTGCATGGCGATCAGGTGTTGCTCGGCATGAGCGCACTGAACAAACTTGAATTTACCCAGCGCGGTGGCACCATGCTGCTGCGCCAGACAACGAACCGATGAGGCCCGCATGAGCGACTCCCTTGATCTCAGCCTGGACGGTGTAGAACGCCGCTCGCTGGCTGACTTCACCGAAAATGCCTACCTCAACTACTCCATGTACGTGATCATGGACCGTGCCTTGCCGCATATCGGCGACGGCCTGAAACCGGTACAGCGGCGTATCGTCTACGCCATGAGCGAGCTGGGGCTGGACGCCGATTCCAAGCACAAGAAATCGGCGCGTACCGTCGGTGACGTGCTCGGTAAATTCCACCCCCACGGCGATTCGGCCTGCTACGAGGCCATGGTGCTGATGGCCCAGCCGTTCAGCTATCGCTACACGCTGGTCGACGGCCAGGGCAACTGGGGTGCGCCGGATGATCCCAAGTCCTTCGCCGCCATGCGTTACACCGAAGCGCGGCTGTCGCGTTATTCCGAAGTACTGCTCAGCGAACTGGGCCAGGGCACGGCGGACTGGGGGCCGAACTTCGACGGCACGCTGGACGAGCCACTGGTCTTGCCGGCCCGTCTGCCGAACATTCTGCTCAACGGCACCACTGGCATTGCCGTTGGCATGGCCACTGACGTTCCGCCGCACAACCTGCGGGAAGTCGCCACCGCCTGCGTGCGCTTGCTCGACGAGCCCAAGGCCACGGTCGAACAGCTCTGCGAACACATCCAGGGCCCGGACTACCCGACCGAAGCGGAAATCATCACCCCGCGCGCCGACCTGCTGAAAATCTACGAAACCGGTCGCGGATCGGTGCGTATGCGCGCCGTGTATCACATCGAAGACGGCGACATCATCGTCACCGCGCTGCCGCATCAGGTCTCGGGCGCCAAGGTGCTGGAACAGATCGCCGCGATGATGCAGGCCAAGCCGTCCAAAGCGCCGCAAATTGCCGACTTGCGTGACGAGTCCGACCACGAAAACCCGTGCCGGATCGTGATCATTCCGGGCGCGCGGAAAAACTTCGACCACGATGCCTTGATGCAGCACCTGTTCGCCAGCACCGAGCTGGAGTCGAGCTACCGGGTCAACATCAACATCATCGGCCTGGACGGCAAGCCGCAGCTGAAAAACCTGCGGGCGCTGCTGGTCGAATGGCTGGAGTTCCGGGTGCAGACCGTGCGTCGTCGCCTGCAATTCCGTCTCGACAAGGTCGAGCGTCGCCTGCACCTGTTGGACGGTTTGTTGATTGCCTACCTCAACCTGGATGAAGTGATCCACATCATCCGTACCGAGGAGCATCCACGGGCCAAACTGATCGAGCGTTTCGCCCTGAGCGAAATCCAGGCCGACTACATCCTCGACACCCGTCTGCGTCAGTTGGCGCGACTGGAAGAGATGAAGCTGCGTGCCGAGCAGGATGAACTGCTCAAGGAACAAGCCAAGCTGCAAGCCCTGCTGAGCAGCGAAGCCAAACTGAAGAAACTGGTGCGTAGCGAACTGATCAAGGACGCGGAAACCTACGGTGATGACCGCCGGTCGCCTATTGTCGAGCGCGCCGAGGCCAAGGCCCTGACCGAGCACGATCTGCTGCCGAACGAGAAAGTGACGGTCGTGCTGTCGGAAAAAGGCTGGATTCGCTCTGCCAAAGGCCACGAAATCGACGCCACGGGGCTTTCCTACAAGGCCGGGGACGGTTTCAAGGCCCTGGCAGCCGGACGCTCCAACCAGTTCGCGGTGTTTATCGACTCCACAGGTCGCAGTTATTCGGTGGCCGCCCACACCTTGCCGTCGGCTCGTGGCCAGGGTGAACCGCTGACTGGTCGCCTGACGCCGCCGCCAGGGGCGAGTTTCGAATGTGTGCTGATGCCGGAAGACGATGCGCTGTACGTGATCGCCTCCGACGCCGGCTACGGTTTCGTGGTCAAGGGTGAAGACCTGCAAGCCAAGAACAAGGCGGGCAAGGCCTTGTTGAGTCTGCCGAACAATGCCAAGGTCATGCTGCCGCGCCCGGTGGCCGATCGTGAGCAGAACTGGCTGGCGTCGGTGACGACCGAAGGTCGCCTACTGATCTTCAAGATCAGCGACCTGCCACAATTAGGTAAGGGCAAAGGCAACAAGATCATCGGGATTCCCGGTGAGCGAGTGGCCAGTCGCGAAGAGTATGTGACGGACATCGCCGTATTGCCGGACGGTGCAACACTGGTGTTGCAGGCCGGGAAACGTACCTTGTCACTGAAAGCGGACGACCTCGAACACTACAAGGGTGAACGCGGTCGTCGTGGCAACAAATTGCCGCGTGGCTTCCAGCGGGTCGATGCGCTGCTGGTCGAAAACTCGATCAATTGACCGAAGAGCGCGAGTTAGAGGCGCCGATCTACGATTTAACCCGTAGTTCGGCGCTTTGCGCTGGAGTCGGAACGCATATTCACGGATGATATGGCCTTTCAAGCGCCGGCATTGCCGTGCGTTATTCATATTTGTTGAGTATTTTCACTGTGGTCAGCCTTTTAGCGATCACCTGGATGGGACGATGACTGCTCTGCGCCTTCCTTTTATTCTTTTACTCGCCGGCGTTCTTGGCCTGGCGGGTTGCAGCGTTCACCAGCCGGTGTCGTTGTATCAGCTGGACGCTGGTAGTCCGGTTCAGCCCGCACAGAACGCGGGCATGGCGGTATTGTTGGGGCCGGTCACCGTGGCCGACTACCTGCAACGCGAAACCCTGTTGCAGCGTCAGCCCGATGGCAGCCTGCAAGCCTCGACCGACGGTCGTTGGGCAGGCAGCCTTTCGTCGGATATCGATCAGTTGCTGCTGCGTCAGGTCGCAGGTCGCCTGGACAGCCAGCGCGTAGTCCTGGCCCCGGCGACAGTGGGCTTCACCCCGGATGTTCAGGTGCTGCTGACTATCACGCGCCTGGATTCGGGTGCAAAACAACCGGCGATCCTCGACGCGCAATGGCGCTTGATCGACCGTCGCGGACAGGTCCGTGACAACCGCATCATCCATTTGCAGGAACAGCATGCCGGTAGTACCGCGGCTCAGGTTCAGGCTCAGGGTGTGTTGCTGCAACGTCTGGCCGAGCAACTGTCGGTGGCGCTGAAGCCGCTGGCCAATCAGCCACCGATCGCCGAAGTCCCGCGCAAGCCGGCAGCCAAGGCGGCAGCACCTGCGGTAGAACAGGAGAAGCAGCCGAAGATCCCGATGGCCGCGCCGGTCCGGACGGATATGGAAGTGTTCCGCTTCTAAGCCTGGATGGATTTGAAACAAAGCCCGCATTGATGCGGGCTTTGTTGTTTCTGCAGGTTGGAGATATCTGGCGTCAGTTCCGGCCTCTTCGCGGGCAAGCCCGCTCCCACATCTATGGTTACCCCCTTTTCTGCAATACTGTTGTTGATGTCGTGTTTGGCTTGCTTTCATCTATCCGGCGTCTGAGTTGGGGTTGTGGCCCCCGCGCCTCGATGAGAATCGATGCCCAACGACCCTAATTAGGGGAACGGCCTTGCAGCCGTGTGAGAGCCCAGGGTTGTCGTCAGGCCGGTTGGCCGTTCATGTCATCAGTTATCCAGCATCGCAAAA